>PEXZ01000033.1 GCA_002763345.1 Candidatus Micrarchaeota archaeon CG08_land_8_20_14_0_20_59_11 | reverse complement strand
CGCAAGACGGGCGAGGTTGCGTCCTCCGAGGGCATGCACACACGCGACACGAAGGACCTCATCGCGAAGGCGTTCGCCGTCATATTCGTCGTCGCGGGCGTTTCCATCGCGTCCATGATGCCGCTGCTGATGAGCGGAATCGTCGAGATTACGGGCTTCGCGCTTTCGTCGATATTCGGAATGCTCATCGGCGTATTCATAACGAGGCCCGCCTACGGGGTCATAGTCGAGCAGCTCTACGGCTACACGCCTTCTGATTAAATGCGCGCCTTTGACCTTATCGCGGAAGAGTGGAACGAGCGGCGCAGCACGCCGATTCCCGCGCTGAAGTTTTTTCTGCCGTTGCTGCCCGACGGAGCCGCGGCGCTCGACGCGGGTTGCGGCAACGGAAGAAATGCCCGCGTTATTGCGCGCAACTCCCGCCTTCTGTACTGCCTCGACTCCAGCGAAAAAATGCTCGCCTTCGCCAGGAAAAATCTCCGCGGAATAAGGAATGTCCGCTTCGTCAAAGCCGGCATAACAAAACTCCCCCTTCCTTCAGCTTCCCTTGACGTTGCGTTCTACATGGCGGTTCTTCATCATCTTCCGAAGCGCTCCCAAAACGCGGCGTTCCGCGAAATGGCGCGGGTTCTGAAGAAGGGCGGAAAGGCATTCATCACGGTGTGGAACAAAGACCAGCGGAAGTTCCTGGAGCAGCGCAGCAAGAAGCAGTTCGGGGTAATGTGGAAAAAGAAGGATGGCACGAACGTCCGCCGCTTCCATTACTTCTATACGGCGGCGGAGCTCCGCGCAATCGCCAAGCGAAACGGCATGCGCGCCGAGTCCGTCTTCTACGAACGCAAGGGGAAAAAAGCGGAAAAAAAGGGCGCCTACAACCTGTGCGCAGTTTTCAGTCGCGCTTGAGCACGACTTCGTACCACTGCGAGATGGAATCCTCGCCTACCCAGTACGAGCCCAGCACGCGCATGTTGTCGTACCTGTGAGCCGCCTTCTGCTCGGCGAACCACTGCCACGACTTGCCGGGGTTCTCGCGCTTCCTGTTCTTCGCGGGCTTGCGACCCTGGTCCGCCTTCGGCCGGACGCGCCTGCCGCGCTTCACGCGCACCCGCACGACGATGTAGTCCTTCGTTGCCTTCCAGCCGAGCGTGCGCGCGCGTACGGGGTTCGAGGGCTTTTCGGCGCGCTCGACGGTGCGCTCCCCCCGCCACTGCTTCAGCGGAACGTCGCGCTTCTTGTACGACTTCCTGAAACTCCTGCGGATGTATTTTGTTGCGCTTGTCATTCAATCAGCTTCTGCTTGCCAGTTTGACGTCTTCGGAGGTTACGGTCTTGCGTCCCGCGTGCTTCGACAGCAGGACTGCTTTCTGGGAGATGTCCACCCCGACGTCCTCGAGGATGTCCGCCAGCGCCTCCGCGGCGTCCATGGAAACGCGCTCCGCGCCCGCCTTGCGGATGAGCCTCTCTACCGGCGCAACGGGAAGTATAGCCATCTCCGAACCCCTACCAAAAAGGAATTACTAATAAAGGCATACTGCTTAAAAACCTTCGTTTGGGGTTGGCGGGTTTTGGCTGAGCTTGATTTGTCCCTTCTAAGGAAGGGCGCATCGGAATTGCGTGATTACCAGTTAGCCGCTGCCTCCGAGGCGCTGAAAGGCGGCACGCTTCTGGTGATGCCGACCGCGCTGGGAAAGACGTTCGTCGCCGCGCTCGTCGCCGCGCACCTTCTCGCGACGTCGCCG
This sequence comes from Candidatus Micrarchaeota archaeon CG08_land_8_20_14_0_20_59_11, assembly GCA_002763345.1. Lineage (GTDB taxonomy): Archaea > Micrarchaeota > Micrarchaeia > Norongarragalinales > Norongarragalinaceae > Norongarragalina. Next base: position 7,356 of record PEXZ01000033.1, on the reverse strand, counting down.
AAGAAAATCCTGTTCCTGACGCCCACGAAGCCGCTTGCGATGCAGCAGGCGAAGCGCATGCGCGAGCTGCTGGTTGTGCCGCAGGAAAGCGTGCTGGTGGTAACCGGCGAAATATCCCCTGCAAAGCGCGCTGCGCAATACGCTTCCGCGCGAATCGTCTGCGGGACTCCGCAGAGCGTCGAGAACGACGTGCTTACGAGGCGGCTGTCGCTCTCGGAATTCTCGCTCATCATATTCGACGAGGCGCACCGCGCCGTCGGAAGCTACTCATATTCGTTTCTCGGCAGGCAAGCGAGAGAAAGCGGCGCGTTGGTTCTGGCGCTCACTGCTTCCCCCTCGTCCAAGCCCGAAAAAATCCGCGAAATCTGCGGGAACCTCGGAATCGAGCGCATCGAAATCAAGACGGAATCGGACGAGGACGTTCGCGGTTACGCCCAGAAAATAAAGCTCGACTGGGAGTTCGTGGAGCTGCCGCCGGAGCTGCTGGGACTGCGCGACATCCTGCGGGAGCAGCTGTCCGAATGCCTGCAGTCGCTGAAGAAGGACGGCTATTTGGAGAGCGCGGATTTGCGCAGAATCAACAAGCGCATACTTCTTTCTTTGCGCCCCCTGCTTGCAAAAGACATCCCGAAGTCGTACGGCAGCCTCAGCACGCTCGCGAAGGCGATGAATTTCATGCATGCGATTGATTTGCTGGAAAGCCAGGGGATTGCCGCGCTTTACGAGTTCCTGACGGGATTGAAGCAGCGCGAGGAAAAGACGAAGGCGGTTCTGGCGATTCTCGCTGACCACCGCTACGCGAAACTCGTGGCGCGCACGCAGACGCTAAAGGAAGGCGGGTTCGAGCATCCCAAGATGAGAAGGATGAGGGAGATTGTCGGCAGTGCCGTGCACGCGGGAAAGTCCGTAATCGTGTTCGCGCACTTCCGCGATTCGGTTTCCGAAATCGAGAGGCAGTTGAACGCGGAGGGCTTGCGGGTTGCGCAGCTGGTGGGCAGAAGCGGGGACGGAGGGATGTCGCAGAAGGAGCAGCACGCGCTTCTCGAGAAGTTCCGCGCGAAGGGGTTCGACGTGCTCGTTGCGACGAGCGTGGCGGAGGAGGGGCTCGACATCCCGTCAGTCGACCTCGTCGTCTTCTACGAGCCCGTGCCTTCGGAAATCCGCCTGATTCAGAGACGCGGACGAACCGGGCGCGCGCACGCCGGCAGCGTGATTATCCTCGTGACGAAGGGCACGAAGGACGAGGCGTTCCTCTGGATATCCCGCGCGCGCGAGAAGAAGATGCGCGAGACGCTGCAGGGACTGCGCGGAGAGCTCTCGCGAAAAAAGCAGAAAGGGCTCGAAGAGTTCTCTTAAAAATCGTTGTCTTCCTTATCCTTCCCGTGCAGGAACTCGTTTTCCCGAAGTCGGACAAGGTGCAGGCGTACGTCGACGACCGCGAGCTCAAGAGCGACGTGTGCAAGGCGCTCTTCGAAAAGGGCGCGCTTCTGCTGCCGAAACGCCTCGACGTCGGCGATTTCATCCTGAGCGGGCGCGTCTGCATGGAGCGCAAGAACGCGGCGGATTTCGAGTCCAGCATCGTCGACGGCAGGCTCTTCCAGCAGGCGCAGGCGATGCGGGAGAACTTTGCGTCGCCGCTTCTTGCGCTCGTCGGCGGCGACTTCCAGCGCCTGAACCCAAAGGCGCTGCGCGGCGCGTTCATCTCGCTCGCAGTCGACTACAGGATTCCGCTTTTCTTCTTCGACACCGACGCGGAACTCGCCGACTTCCTCTACGCCCTCGGCGAACGCGAACAGCTGCGCGCCCCCCAGGAGCGGAAGGTGCAGTTCGAGAAGCGCTGCGCGACCATGGCGGACCGCCAGCGCCTCATCGTCGAATCGCTGCCCAACGTCGGGCCCAAGGGCGCGAAGGCGCTGCTCAGGCACTTCGGCTCCATCGAATCCGCATTCTCGGCTGACGAGGACGAACTGCAGGACGTCGAGGGAATCGGCGGGAAGACGGCGAAGGAAATCCGAGAGGTAATAGAGGCGGAATACGGGGAATGCGCGGACAGATAGGGTTCCACAGTCTGCCGAAACTCGTCATCGAGGTAGTCGTCGCCGTCGCGGTGCTTTACGTGCTGCTGAGCATTCTCGGCTTGGTGAAACCGCCTAGCTGAGCTGCGGCGATTCGTATCTGAATTCCAGCGTGACGTCCCTGTCGAGCTTGTAGGCATCCACTCCGACAGGAGCGAGCACGCCGTCGACGTAGTACTGCCAGTACCTGTTTTCGGAAGCGCTCTGCTCCAAGCCGTTCACGCCCGTGACGAACGCGCCGTAGGCTGGATGGCGGGTGATGTTGAGCGTCGCGGCTTTTTCAAACGCGGCGAGAGCAGCCGAACCGTTCGCTACCGAGACAACCGACTGCATTACTCCCGTTCCGTTGTTGATGAGCACCTTTATGTTCAGCGTTCCTTCGGATGGCTGCTGCGCCACGCAACCGAGCAAAACCGCGGACAGCAGCAATGCAACAAGCGCGTTCCTCATCATTTTGCCCTCACGCCCCCAGAATCCAGTGCCCCATGACGTCTCCGATGAAGTAGGCGATTACCGCGCCCGCGAAGCCGAGGAGCGCGTATTTCAACCCGCTTTTCCACCAGCACTCATCGTTGAGTTTCGCTATGTAGGTGCCGAGACAGAACAGCATCACCGCGGATACGGCGACGCACGCAATCATGGCGGTGCCGATGTCGGCGAAGAAAAAGAACGGCGCAATCGGGAATATCAGGGCGATTATGGTTGCGATGAAGCTGAGCGCCGAGCTGGCGAGCATCTCCTCGTGCGTGTGCACATAGCCGTCCTCGATTTTCTTCCCCCTCGCCTTGTGGAACTTTATCTGTTCGCCGCGCTCCGCGCTTTCGCTCGTGTAGAAGCCGATGGAATTGCCGAACGCGTTCGCTATTCCGCCGACCAGCCCGCTCACTATCACGATTTTATGGCTCGCCGTCGCCTCGCTCACGCCTATGAGCAAGCCGACGATCAGGATTATGCCGTCCATCATCCCGAACGCGGCGCCCTGGAATACCTCGCTCAGTTTCATTGCGTCTCACCCATCTGGAAGTGCTCGGCGAAGCGCTGCGTCGGCCGCAGCAGCCGCGTGTTCCTGTATTTCGTCGCCTCGACGTATCCCGCTTCCTTCAGTTCCGTGACGTAAGCGTAAATCTCGCCTCGGAAATAGTGCTTCAGCTCGCTCTGGAGCATCTGCCTCTTCTTCGCGACGAGCGCGAGAATCCGCGTCGCCTTTTTCGACAAATCGGTTTCCTTGCTGAATTTCGAGACGCTGTTGAGATACTGCGGCCGGACCTGGAGCGTCGCCTTCTCGTCGTCGCCGATTACCTCGACTGCCCCGCCCAACGTGTCGTAGCGCTCCTTCAGCTCCTGCACGAGCTCCTTCGCTTTTTGCGGGGAAACGTTCGCCGCAGCGCCGAGGTCCTTGTACGTGACGAAGCGGTTCGCTATGAACAGCGCCGCCTCGATTGTGTGCAATTCGTCCATGCCGATTACCAAAACAAATGAAGAAAGGAATAAATACGTTGCCGCTTAAAAGGTTGCGTGGCGCTTTCTCCGCAGTTGCAGACGGTATTGAATTTCATGGAGGAGCTGTGCGGCGACCCCGCGGTTCCCCGCAACGTGAAGACCGTGATTCAGACGGCGAGGGAGCGCCTCGCCTCGGAACCCGACCCTGTTGCGGGAATGAGCGGCGCCATCTACGCCCTTGACGAGGTAAGCAACGACATCAATTTGCCGATGCACGCGCGCACGATGGTGTGGAACCTGCTCAGCGAACTCGAGGCGTTGAAGGAAGCCGAACTCGCGAAGAAGAAATAGCGCGCCTTATCTGCGATTTCTTTTTGTAAGCACTTTGCGCCCAGACACATCTTCGATAAGATAGCAAGCCGTCTGGGTGCAGTCCGCCTTAATCGGCATGACGTCCGAAGGCAGTTCCATTACGGATGTTTCCCTGCCCGATGATACTTCAACGAGCATCCGTTTCCCTCCCACCGATTTGACCGCGTAAGATGTTTGCACCAACTGCGCGGAGCAGGATGCACCTTCCCCGCTGACTTTGACATGGATGCTTGTCATGTTGCAGTAGCCCTCAAGGCTCTTTGTGGCAGTCCTGTAAGAGACCGAGTAAAGGGCGAAATCCTCCCCCCTTGTTCTTTGCGGATTTTTGTTTGTTTCGGTGTAATGCACCGCTTGGTCGGATAACGCGAGGTCCGAAACGTCCTCGGAGATTACCTCGCCGTCTACGTAGTAGATGGGGACGACAAATTCTTCCGAGCACTTCGCGGACGTAAGCGAGTTTATGTCCATGACGGTATAATCAAACTTTACCGTTACCGATGAACTTACGGGGGGAGAATCGGATTTCTGTTTTACTTTAAAGGTCGCCTTTCCGTCCTCCACTTCAATATCGGAAAGTGTTACTGAAAATCCGGCAGCTGTTGTCATGTAAGCATAAAAACCTCCGAACTGATATTTGTAGTCCTCTGTTGGCGGCGAGAAGAGGGCCTCAATGGTTGCCGGTTTGTCCTTTGAAACTACGGCTGTTCCGCCAAAATACACACCTAGCGTGTAAACGCACTCGAGTTCCGGTTCGGCTTCTTCGGGCGGCTCTTCTTCAGGGACGCTTTCGAATCCCCCGCTCGAGGCAAGAGCTTTTATCATTCCGAAGGTTGTGTCTGCAGCTGTAGCAAGCCCGTCGGCCCCTGTTTGAATGACCAAAAACGCCCCGTTCGCGCTCGTGCCTCTGTCCAGAGAAGCACTGCCGAAACTGGCGCGCCCCGCAGCCGCCATGCCCGTCGTGCGGTTGCACGCCTCCATTATGAGCGAGTAGTTTGATTCAATCGCGAGCGCCTCGTGTTGCATCCCCGCAATCTTCAGGTCATCGGCGGTGAGGCTCACAATCAGCCTGAGGCTCTCGGCATGGTTGCATATGGACAGCAGGGCTTCGTTCTTTTCCTCTGCGGAATAATTCCCCCACCTTTTCGCATGCAACGCTATTTCTCCCTTTAGCAGGGTGGTGGACGAATTGACGTAGTCCAGCTCCTTCATCAAATCCTCGTAGGGTGGCGAAGGACTCGGCGTTGGCGACGGACTTGAGGAAACACGGGCGATTTTTGAAGGTGAGGGCGACGCTTTCCCCATCTCGCCCGCTGGCCGCTGTCCGATGCAGCCAGAAAGAAGGATAACGCAGAGCAGCAGAAACAGCAAGGTTTTTCCGGTTTTCATCAAAATAACATGCGGTTGCGGAGTATTTATTTATGCGTTCCTCTACGCCGCCTGCGCTTCCGCCTGTTTCCTGTCATGCCAAAGAAAATTAGCTCCGCGGCAATAAACTATATAACGGCAAATATCCAAATCGTTTTGCGCCTTGGCTGGGCGCACCGGTGGGCTCGTTGGCTGACAAAAAGTCGTTATTGGAGAAAGCGGGGGCGGGCGACATGCTCGTGGAGCCCGCAGCCCTCGAGCTTCTGGCGTCGCTTGCCGACGGCGACGCGCTGCTCGATGCGGCGATAAAAGCGGCCGCGTCGAAGAACGCATTTCTGGTGACGCACGCGGCCGTCGACCAGCTGCTCTCCGCCAAGGCGAGCGAGAAGAAGACGGTGCAGATTGTCGTCGAGCACGCGTCCTTCAGGGCGCCCGCTGCCGAGATGAATCCCGACATCAAGCTCGACGTGAACCGCGACATCACGGACAAGAGCAGGTGCACGGGCACCATCGAGAACTTCCGCGACTACTTCCGCGACCGCTTTGCGAGATACAAGCGCCTTTTTCACGAACTGCCGTCGCAGATTCCGCTTCAGCCGATAGCGCGCGTGCGCACCGCGACCGACCCGCATCTGCGCGTAATCGGCATGGTTGCGAACATACGCGGGACGCGCAAGGCAGACCTGCTCATCGAAATAGACGACGAGGAGGACACGCTGCCCTGCTTCGTCGGAGCGCGAGATAAAGCGCTGTTCGACAAGGCGAAGGAGGTTCTTTTGGACGAGGTCGTCTGCTTCGAGGGCAGGATGTACAACTCGCTCTTCATCGTGAAGGACGTCCAGTGGCCCGGCATCCCCTTCCGGCAGAAGAGGGTTGCGGACACGGATGCGTGCGTCGCGCTGCTGAGCGATTTGCACGTCGGAAGCAAGTTCTTCATGCAGGAGAATTTCGAGCGCTTCATCCGCTTCCTGAACGGCGATACGGACGACAAAAAGACCGCCGAAAACATCAAGTACGTGGTCATCGCGGGCGACGTCGTCGACGGAATCGGCGTATACCCCTCGCAGGAGAAGCAGCTCGTGACGAAGGACATCTACGAGCAGTACAAGCTCTTCGGCGAGCTCGCGAAGAAGATTCCCGACTACATCGAGGTCGTCATTTCGCCGGGAAACCACGACGCCGTCCGCACAGCAGAACCGCAGCCGCGCCTGCCCGCCGAGTTCACGCAGGACCTGGAGGACTACCCGAACATGCACTTCGTCGGCAATCCCGCGTGGATAGAGATTCACGGCGTGAAATTCCTGATTTACCACGGCACGTCGCTGGACACGCTCATTCCCGCCCTGCCGTCGCTGGGCGCAGGCTACGAGTTCCCCGAAAAGGTGGGCATCGAGATGCTGAAGCACCGCCATCTCGCGCCGATTTACGGCGAGAAGCCGCTTGTTCCTGAAAAACGCGACTACATGATTATAGAAGAGGCGCCCGACGTGTTCCATTTCGGGCACGTGCACAAGAACGGGTACGCGGATTACCGCGGCACGAGCGTGATAAACTCGGGCACGTGGCAGTCGCGCACGGACTACCAGATACGCCTCGGGCACCATCCGTCGCCCTGCCTGCTGCCCGTCTACAGTTTGAGGAGCGGCACCACCAAGATTCTGAATTTCAGTTAAACGTCCAGCAGCACTCTGGCGCGCCACATTCCGCCCTTTTGCTCAACCTTCGACTCGTGCAGCGTAACGGCCTTAACCGAGGTCCTGCCGAGGCGGGGAGTCATGGGCTCGCCTTCCGCAACCCCTTCCAAGAAAAACAAGCTGCCCTTTTTTCCGAAACGCCTCACCTTAAACCTCGCAAAAAACAGCTCGCGGGCATCACTCTCGGACAGCAAATCCGAAAGCGTGAAAACCAGCAGTTCGTCAAGCGAGCGCGCAGTCTGCTTCACCGCAACCCTTTTCGTCGCCTTTATCCTTTTGGCATCAGCAATGGTTTCAAATAATGCGCGCGCGGATTCTTCGAGCACTTCGGCGAACGATTTCCCAGTTGCTTCAAACAGCACGTCCGCCTTGTGCTCCAGATGGCGCAGCATGGGATTCGCTAGCGCCTT
>PEXZ01000023.1:8726-9304 GCA_002763345.1 Candidatus Micrarchaeota archaeon CG08_land_8_20_14_0_20_59_11 | reverse complement strand
GGCAACGTTGACGGCAATGAAGGGCGCCGGGTGGCTTGCGGCGACGGACACGCTGGAGAAAGTGCGAGACGCAATTGACGGAATAGGCGTCGTCGCCACCATGAACGCTCGGACGCTGGCAGATGCTGAGTCTCCTGACTACTCTTTGACGGAGGGTGCTACGGACAACCTGACGCTGCTCGTGTCCAACAATGGCGTCCTGGTTGCAAACCTGTCCTCTGCCAGCCTGTCCATTCGCCGTGACGGCGAAACCGACACGATATTGACTGTCACTCCGACCGTCACCAACCCCGGACGCGTTGTCTGGTCCTTCTCTTCCGCCAACTGGACCGCGCTGGCCGTCCCCGGGAACCCCGGCGACGTTACCGAGTACCGGTTACAGTTCAGCGTGACCTATACGACGGGCCAGGGCGGACCAAGGTACACTGAAGGGACGTTGCGTGCCCGAAAGGCCTACGCGGCAGTGTAGCAGGAGGCGTTGCATATGGGATCAGGAACCATCAGAGCACTTGAGATTGCCCGCACCCGAGGCGGTGCCGGCGTCGCCATTCGGAGCGGGCGGACCACCGTCGCTACCG
>PEXZ01000023.1:4388-8630 GCA_002763345.1 Candidatus Micrarchaeota archaeon CG08_land_8_20_14_0_20_59_11 | reverse complement strand
ACGACGGTGCCAGCGACGTGTCGTCTGCCACTGGTTTTGTCTTGTACCCCGCGACCGCCAGCCGCAGTGGCAACTACGTCGAGTTTGAGTGCATTGATATGGCCGACATCTACGTTGACGCCGCTACCAACGGCGACGGCGTGTGTTGGATCATCCACGAAGACGCTTGAGAGTACCATGCCTACGATCACGTCCATCATTAACAACCAGGACGGCACCACGGCGCTGCTGACGCTCAGCGGTGCTCCTACGGGCACCCTTACCGTCCGTGCGGCCAGGACGCCCACGGCCGCGCCTGGTGGGCTTCTGAGCGTTGCTATGGTCTCAACCACGCAGTACAATGTGACCTTGGCAGCAGCAGCAGCCGACGCCTATGGACAGTGGTTCGTCCGACCGTCCGACAACTCCGGGAGACTGTATGCCAACGACACTGAGGAGGGCAACTACGACCCTGTCGTCTGGATCTCCCTGGTGAATGAAGACGAGTATTGGGAGGCACTGAATTGGCTGCGCGACACGCTTTGGGCCAACCGCTGGGCGATCAACGCCCGCCTGCAAACCGTCTACGCCTCCAGCCGACTCAAAGACGTGGTTGCCGGGCCTGGTTTTCACGTTCCGCAGGAGTGGCCGGCGATTGCCGTGCTGCCCTCGGGGATGGACGACGAATACTACGCCAGCGACTTCTATAGCAAGCGCACCTTCCGCGCCGCCCTCCATGGCGCTACCGCCGTCGTAAACAACCCCATCCTCGAATCCCGACTCAATGCCTGTTTCGGTCAGACCGTGGCTGACCTTCTGAAACAGCAAGCCTATGAGACGACCACGCTCCCCAGCGGCCTCGTTCTGGTAGGTGTCCAACGTGAGTACAGTCTGACGTTCAACGAGTATCAGCACCAAGAGACCAGCTCTTGGGTATTTGACTGGGACCTGACCTTCGTCGCTGAATGCGGCAGGTCCAGAAACTAACCTGCCCGAATGGGCGGAGGGGTGCAGATATGTCTATGATCCAAGGCCCGTATCGGGCAACAGGCATTATCGGGGACACGCGGGTAGCTGCCCTTCCCGGCAGCCGTCTCGATATGCCGATGAACTACCAGATCCCGCCGTTTGCGTCCAACTTGGTCTATCAGTTGCAGTATTTCGAGGGGCTTCAGTTCCCGCAGGTCGACTTCAACCTGCTCCCGATGAGCTCGTGGTTGACGGCCGCAAACCTGAATGCCTGGCTGGCTCGCACGAGCGATGACGCCAGCAGCATCGCCTCCGGGGTGACGCTGTTTGACGGCGCGCGCGGCTACGTGCTGCAACACGGCGCCGCCGCCGGCGCGAAGATGGCGAGGGTAATGATCGGCGGCTCGCAAGGGGCGCCGCTGCGGACCCGAGTCTCCTTCTGGGGGACCTCGATAGTCTACTCGGAACCTGCCCCCAGCATCATCACCGACAACATCGCGAACTTCAACCGGGTGAGCTTCTCCTCGTCCACCGGCTGGACAGGCGTCAGCAACATCATCAGCTTCGACCTGACGATTGACAACAACCTGATGCCCAATCCGGAGCTGAACGGGTCTCTCAACCCGACCGAGATCAACGCGGGGATTATGACCGCCTCTCTCTCCCTCGTGCTGCAGGCCGACAAGGAGGCGCCGAGCAATGAAGACGACATCTCCATTCTGATTGACGCCGACCTCGATGGAGTGACCGACTTGACCATCGTCTGCGCCAACCTGCTCGTCCAGAATCCGTATCTGCGCGAGGTGCAGGGGCCGCGCCCGTTGAAGACTTACGAGTGCATTTGCCTCGCCATGATCAACGGAACCGCACCCGTGGTCATATCCTAACCCCGTGGGGGGTACACCGATGAGAACGCAAACCAGTCCGACCGACAGCGCCCGCGTAGACGCCCGCGAGTTGACTCGCCGGCTGATCGCTGAGGATGCTTCGTATCAGACCAGCGACCTGGGTCTGGCCGCCTACCTGAAGGCCAACGGCTTACCGCTCGCGGGAGCTTGGCGGGGAGGCGACCGGAATCGGGTCGTTTTCGTTTTCCAGGACACCGTGCCGCAAGACACCCGGGCCGTGCTTGTGCTGGAATACTACAACGACAAGCCGTGGAGCCGCCGGTGCGGGTGGGAGCGCAAGCAGCTCCAGGACTTCCTGCGGAACTTCGCGTCCGAGCCTGACCCGCCACTCGGCGCCGAGTTCGACGGCTACGTGCCGACCGATGAGAACCAGAGGAGACGATGAGACCATGCCGCACCCAATCAAGTTCGAGCTCGACTGCCTGAAGCACATTGACCAGCAGGGGAATTCCTCGTGGGTGCCCCTGCTCGCAGCCGACGAATACGCCGCCGCACGGAAGCAACTCGGACGCCTCGAAGAGTGGCAACGGGAAGCTGCGGCGAAAGCCGCTGACGAGACAGCCCCCCCGAAGGACCGCGAAGAATCCGAGGGGCAGGTCAAGCTGTTTGACGCGCAAGCTGTGGCTTTACGTCGCCAGATTGACGCTGCCCAGAAACTCGACGAGCGACTCCGCAATAACCCGGCCCGCACCCGGCTGATTTGGGAACTTCTCGACATCACCGAGCTGATGGATATGGAAGCAGACGACTATGCGACCGAACGCGACCCAGACGGCGGAGAGCCGAGGCTCAACGTGAGGAAGAAGCGGAACTTCCTGCTCGGCCGGTGCGTGGCGAAGCTACCAGCAGAGATCGCCGAGGACGATTGGGAGCGACCCGGACTTCGCGATGCGGTCTGGCGCTATCTCTCGGGGCGGGCGTACGTGACGCCGGATGACCTTTGACCGGGAAATCGCCGTGGCCGTCCACCTCGTTCTCCACGCTGGGGACCAGCCCCTCCAGCGCGCCCAGGTGCCCATGGCTGTATCCCTGGCCCGTAGCATCGGTGAGACGGGCGTCTATCCGGAAGGATGGCCCTACGAATGGCCGACGGGGCTTGTGCGCAAGGTTGACGTTGCTCTTCGCGAACTGCGCGAGCAGGGCGCGGAGTTGGCGCAGAAGCGCGCGGCCGACGAGCCGAACTGGAAGCACCCGGATGCCCGATGAAGTTTCCCTCATGCCTGAACACTACCACGAATGCCGTCCGCTCCTCTTCGTCAGAAAGGATGTCATTGACCGACTGGGGTTGGCGTCACTGTCCCACACCGAACTCGCAGAGGTCCTGTCCCTTCGTTGCCGTGAAGGCTATGAAGAGAACTATGCTAACATACCGGGCTACTGGATGCGGTGCATAGATGGGTTGCCGGAGAATGCGCGCCTTCGCCCTGTGGAGGCGCACGAGATCCGGCCGCATTGGCCACCCGACCAAGTGACATTTTGGATCCTCGTAGACGAGGACACTCAACTACTCGTCGACGCGCATTGCGCTTTCACTGTCAGGTTCTCGCTGTTCACTCGGGAAGATATGCCTGCCCAGCCGGCCGCTTGACCAGTCGGCCGCAGGAAGTGCAGAGGTAGGGCGGGTTGCGATGCTCGCCGCGGTCAAGGATATTGCAATGGCTGACGAACGCAAAGCGTCATTCAGGATCGACCTGACCGGCATCGAAGAAGCGATCCGGGCGGTCAAGGAACTGCGGCAGTCGCTGGACGAGATCCGTGGCGGCACCGAGGGCAGAACGGCCGGGGCAGGGACTCCCGGAGCAGGCGCGACGCAACTGGGCTACAGCCGGGCCGCCATGGAACGCCCATCGGCAGCTCAGCAGGCCGCGGGGCCACAGCAGCAGGTGGTTTCCGGCGGGGTGACGGTCCCGATGGTCTTGGGGCAGCAAAGCCTTCTCCCGCCACCTGCACCGCAGACTCAACTCCCCTCTCCGGTGACGATCCCACAACAAGGGGCTTCGTTCTCCGAGTCGGGTCAATTGTACACACAGTGGCCGTCGTCAAACGCACCGAGCTTGGCGCAGATGGCGAGCGTCGTCCCAAACGAACTGGGGTGGCTGGGCGTCGGCGGCATAGCGCAGGCAGCGGGGCGACTCATGTCAACCCCCTTGGTGGCTCGCCAGAGCCTGATGTACAGCAACCCAGCTTGGTCTGCGAGACCGTTTAACCTGGGCCCAACAGGACCGGCACGGCTGACTGCAGCGGGTGGACTGGCCATTGGCGCCGGAGCGATGGCGGCAACGTATTCCGGGATCGGGATTTACAGGAACGTCACGGGACCAGCATTTGAGAGCAGGATGTTAGCCGCAGGCGGGCAATGGTACGGTCCGGAGGAAGAGGCGCTCGC
>PEXZ01000023.1:3686-4223 GCA_002763345.1 Candidatus Micrarchaeota archaeon CG08_land_8_20_14_0_20_59_11 | reverse complement strand
ATGGAGGGCAGAGGAGAGTCGGAACTGGGCACGCAAAATCAGCCTGCGTGACGCTGCCTACCAGATCGAGATGGCAACTGGTATCACGCCAGGGAGTACATTCGCGGCGGGAGCTACCGACATCCGCAGGCAACTCGAAGGACTTGGTCGACGAGCCTCTATTCCCGTTGCGCGCGCAGTTGCGCAGGCCTACGGGGCACTTCCTGGCGAGCACGACTTAGGTGGACTCGGAGCGATGGCGACTGAACTTCAGCGCGCTACTGGCCCGGCGTTCCCCGGCATGTGGCAGGCCATGGTGGGCAACCTCCAAGACCCCCTTCTTTCCGGCTACCGCGCCTCCTTCAATGCCGGCACGATGGCCGGACCGACGGCAGAGAACCTGGCCGTGCTGGCCGCTGGCCGTGGCGACCGAACTTCCGCCCTTGCCTGGGCCTCCCTCAGCTCGGCGCAGAATGGGGGCGCATCGAACAAGGAACTGGTTGACACGATCAACCGCCTAACGCAAGCGCTCGACGCTAACACTGGAATTCAGATTCG
>PEXZ01000023.1:2426-3466 GCA_002763345.1 Candidatus Micrarchaeota archaeon CG08_land_8_20_14_0_20_59_11 | reverse complement strand
GCAATCGCCGAAGAGAGAGAAGCAGCAGTGAGCGGTGCACGGAGGCAGTATGCCGATGTGACCATGAGTCAACAAATGGCGAAGATTGACTACGGGCGCGCACTGCTGCGCTATTCGACGGGACCGTTCAGCCTGAACAACGTCCTCGGCGGTACGGCAGGAACAGAAAACAGCCCCGCAGAGAAGCTCAACACCGGCGCCCCCAAACTTGTCGGCGCCCCCAAGGCTATCGTTCCCGGCCGGGTTCCAAATCGGGCTACCCCCCTCAGCTACTTCATCCCTGGCCAGGATGCTCTCTCGCGCACTGTCTTCAGCCCTGAAGGTGAAGATAGAGACAAACCCGGAGAATATCTCGCCGGTGAAATGGAACTACGCGCCAGAGGGTACAGCTTCGCCCGCGGCCCAGACCGGACACTCGAAAAGACCATGCTCCAAGGGCGCCTGCAAACACTGCGAGCAGAAGCGCAAACCTTGGAGGCGCGCCTAAACATCGAGGCAGACCCGGAACAACGCGCCAGCATCTTCTCGAAACTTGCCGAGAACCAATACATGCAGAAACGTGGTGTTCTGGGGGAGGTCCGCGAAGCGGAGTTCGGCGGAATGATGGAGTACCGCGGTGCCCGAGTAGAACGGGCAATGCGCTATGGCACGGGAGCCGATATTAGCAGGGAACTCGGCACAACCATCGGCCGTTTGGAGTATCGCTTGGGGAATCCAAAGTGGTTTGGGCGCGACGCCTGGAATGAGTCCGAGCAGCTCCAGATGCAGAACGAGATCGCGGCTACCCGCGCCTCGCAGATCATGACGCCCTTCCAGACTCGCACCATGCCCCTGATGTCGCTCCGCCTCGCCGAACTCGGCGCGGGTTACGCGCAGGCGCAGGCTCTGCAAAACCCCGAGATGATGTACGGGATGGCGGTCCAGCAGTTCGCGCGTCTGAGGGAGAACCGAGGGGCGGTCGAGTTCCGGATCGCTCAACTCATGCGCCTCCCGGCGGGTCAACGCCCAGAGAGGGAGTTGCTCGCCCTGCGGACGCAAAG
>PEXZ01000023.1:0-2405 GCA_002763345.1 Candidatus Micrarchaeota archaeon CG08_land_8_20_14_0_20_59_11 | reverse complement strand
AGTCGGCATCAGCGTCGGTGAACCAATTCGGCGCGAGATGGGGAGGATCGGTCTTCGTCAAACGCAGTACGGAGCCGCCCAGACGCGCCTTGGTGTGGCGCTGGGGCTGGAAGCCGGCCCCGAGGCTATCCCCGCAGGACGCGAAGCTCTGGCGCGCCTGACGACGCTTGAGCGACAGATTGGGGAGTCGCTGAAGAAGTTCGAGGGCACACCAGGCGGAGGGTTCTTAGCGGAAAAGCTTCGGGCGCAAGCAGAACAGACCCACGCGCAGCGCGTGCAGGCCGCAGAAGAGCTTGTCACGGGAACCGTATTGCCACTTCCCCTGCGGATGACGCAGGAGCGACTGGGTTTCATGAGCAGCGTCGCTGCCATGTCGCCGATGTTCGAGTCCAACCGCGTGGGTCTGGCGATCCAGCAGCGCGGTGTCGCCCGGCAAGTGTACCAGTCCTATCAGCAGCGGATGGAGTGGGCGCGTGGTGCCAGTGACGAGGAACTCAACATCACCGGGACCGCGAAGGAGCGCGAACAGGCGCGGTCGCACACACTGGCAACGCTCCAACGGCAGTCGTGGGCCGCAGGGCAGTCCTACTACCAGGCCCACGCCGGCATCCTCGCCGGACTCGAAGGGAACCTGCTGTCCATCGGCGTCGGGGGGCGCGCGGACGAGGCGCTGATGCTTCAGTCGCGACTCTCTCCGGGGCAGACCTTCGCGCGCGGTCTCAGGCCGGGCGGGGGGCATCCGCACTACGGATTCCTGGGGAGCCGTGAGACGCAGGAAGCGATGGGCCTTATGATGCCCGATAAGGCAATGTTTGAGGGCATGAAGCAGTTCGGCCTGGAAGGCGTGAACCCCGGCGGAATCATGGGGGCGTTGGGGGGCGCCGCCGCAGCGACAGCCTCGGGCCAAGGGGCGATCACGCTCAATATCCACATCACCGGCAACGGTGTCCCGCTGGGGAACTTCACTGCGTTGACCGGCAATGTGCACGACATCCAGGTCGGCGACCGGACAGGAGCGAACTGACATGCCCGGCGGGCTCGTCCCCTACCAGTCCATTCGCTACTGCGACCCCAAGAAGCGCTACCCGGTACTCGTGCACCCCGCGGCGGTCTACACCGACTACTGCAACAACGCCATGGAGTTCCGCCAGCAGTGCGGCGGGGGACCGACCAACAGCGTGTACTTCGAGCGGCAGACGCAGACGCTTATCCTGGCGCCCAAGTGCGTCCCGCGCGACATGGACGCTACTCAGTGGGACCTGACGCCCGCGTACCCGGACCCGCTCTGGCTTCAGGACGTTGACCGGAGCACGAAAACGACGGCGCTCTGGACGCTGGGCTGCACGGATGTCGACTCATGGTCCGCAGTGCTGAAAAACGCCCGCGAGTTTGGCGGCGATTCGTCGATCTACGGGGGGTCTCTCGGGCCGCACGTCCTGCAACACGATGAGGGGTTCGTCGTTCGGCTGCAGTGGTTGTTGGTAGGAGCCGGGGCCGGCATCCCCAACCCTAACAACTACGAGATCGTTCTCTACTTCGGCAATTACGACGGGACCGTCTACAATGGCAACGGCTTCAAGCTGGTACTCGCCTTCGGCAAGCCGGCAACGCTTCACCATCGCCCGCATGGGGGCGCCTGGCGCGAGGTTGGGCGGTTGGCAGGGCTGGGACCCATCGATACTTACTTCAACTCTAAGGACCGCAACACAGAGAACATCTTCGTGAGCGTCATTGACCACACCCTGCTCGTCGGGTTCGGGGGGCTGAGCCCGAACGGCCGCACGCTCTCCTGGACGGAAGCGCAGACCGCCGACGTGAAACTCCGCGGAGTGACGTTGCCCGCCAGTCCGCTTGACGATTCGGTTGCCGTCACGACAGTCGGCAGGATCAAGCTCACCGGCAAGGGAGGCGGGGCTGGCTTCTCCGTGTTCCCCTTGGTCTTCGAGGATGCTGGCTATCTGACCAGCGCTCCGATCAACCGGGGGGTCGTTTCACAGACCGAACTCATCGGACGGCCGTACTTCTTCCACACCGATTGCGCCAATATACACAAGAAGATCCTTGGCACACACGTCTCCTACAGGGCGCCTATCGGGCCGTCCTTTAGCGAGGATGCCAAGCAGCCGGACAACCCCAACATCTACAACGACGGCGTCTTCCAATCCTCGCAGAACTGCATTGTCGCCGAATACCTGACCCTGCTGGGCGGGACATGGTATCAATACGAGTTGTTCCTTTACACGCACCCACCCACCGCAGCGCAACAGCCGCTTTGTTACGATGCTTCGCAGTCGTGGTTCGACGCCGGCGGCAACCCCTACAAAACCCCCTGGGTCAAAGGCGTCTACTGCGAGTACCCATCCAAGTGGAAGACCTTCGGCAGCCCGACCTGGACGACCCTCGAC
>PEXZ01000011.1:8823-9602 GCA_002763345.1 Candidatus Micrarchaeota archaeon CG08_land_8_20_14_0_20_59_11 | reverse complement strand
GGAGTCCGTGTCAGTCGTGTACTCGGGTATGTGTATCGCGTACTTCGTGTAGCCGGGGACGGTTCCCGAGAGTGCGGCTGCCTCGAGCGCGGTCGAGTTGAAGCCCATCACAACGGACGTCGGCCCGTAGTTGTACGTGACGTAGTTCGTCAGGAAGTCAGCGACGCTCACCGCACCCAGTGTACCGTTGACGACATTGCCCATGGGCCTGATGTGCCACGTTCCGTTGCAGGTCATCGAATCCGTGCCGTTGGTGAACGTAGTCCAAGCGGTCGCAGAACCTGCGTTGACGTAGAACGTACCCGAGGGCGAGTTGTATAGTGTGGCGGTCAAACCATCAGCACTTATAGTGTCGAAGGTTCCGTTCGTGGTTCCGGCCGCGGTAACGGTCGGCGCGTAGATGGTCGTGACATTGTTCATGGTGCCGTTTATTGTGAACGCGTTGAGGGTGCAGTTCGTGCTGTTTATGCCAGTCATGTTGTAGATGAGCCAGCCAGTTGCTGCCGCGTCTCCGTTGCCGTTAGCCAACGTGAAGCCGTTGGTAGCGGACACATTCACCGTTGCAGCAGTGTGGTTGTACATGTTGTACATCACGGACGAAGAGCCGCTCTTGTAGTAATACAGAGAGCCGCGCCTTGCGTTGCCCGCGATGCCTCCGATGACGTAGTACAGCGTGCTCGCAGAGTCGCCGCTGGCGAACTGGAACGCGTTGCTTCTCGTCGAGGAGAGCTGGACTGCATAGCCCTTGCTCGTCGTGTCGGTGGACGTGTACGGGAAGT
>PEXZ01000011.1:0-8799 GCA_002763345.1 Candidatus Micrarchaeota archaeon CG08_land_8_20_14_0_20_59_11 | reverse complement strand
AGATGGTGTCCGTGCTAGTCGGAGTCTCCATTCCGTTGAACGTCAGCTTCATCGCAGCCGGCTTCTTTATGATGTTCATGTACTCGTTCGCGCGCAGGTACGGAACATCCGCGATGTTCTGCATCTGTATCCTCGCGAGCGAGGCACCGAACGTCGTGCCGCCTCCCCATATCGTCACGCGCCACGGCGAGTTGTCCGTGTTGATGACGGAGTTGTGCGTGAGCTCAAGCTTCTCCGAGAATACGCTTATCTCGGCGCTGCTCGTGCCCGCTACTCCGGTCGTCGCGTCGTACAGGTGGATGACTACTCCGTTGTCGTTGTACTCGTCGGTAGGCTGCAGGATTGCGGTGTCGATTTCCGTTCCCGCGGAATTGTAGACCTTGAAGGTCGCCTTGGGCTGAGCGTCGGTTCCATAACCGAAGGACGAAATGTCGGTCAGCTTGACCTTTATTCCGTTCGGCGCGGTAATCTCGTCGTTGATGCTCATGAAGGGGTTGTACGCAACCTCCTTTCCGAGCGTCACCTTCGGCGTGCCTGTCCAGCCAACGCTGGTGGTTCCGCCTCCCGAGTACTCGAAGTTTTCAAGTCCGTAAATCACCCAGTCCGCACCAAGGAACTTTATCTTGATGTGGTGGCGGGCGGACTCGTAGACCTTCGAGGTGCAGCTCACTCCGGAGGGAGTGGCGTTCGTGCAGATGGGTACGGGGTCAGTGAACTGAACCTCGTATCCAATCCTCGTCGCCTTGCCCTTGACCTCCTTGGCGGACGTGTCGTACGCCGGGTTCGAGTAGAGGAAGTACCTCTCCTCTTCCGTGTAGGACTTCGACGCCTTGGTGTCGGAAACCGTTCCCTTGTACGCGAGCGCGGTGGTCTCGTAGTTCGTGACCTTGCGTCCCGCGTACGTCGTGCCGGTGAGGGAGTCGGACGGCATGATGCGTCCTGCAACTGTCCAGTCATCGGCGCGGTCGTCGGTCGTGTCCATGTCGAGGTAGCCCTCGACGTACGCCTTCATCTGGTACGCCACGTTCGGGTTCACACCCGGGGTCGTGACGCTTGCGGTGACTTGGCCAGCCGCGACGCCTTCCGTGCCTTCGGTTCCGCCCGTGCACGTCAAGCCAGTTGTGCCGAGGACGGTAATGTCCTTGCTGGTATAGGCAAGGTTACCTACCATGGCAGCGATGTTGGCTGCGGCAACCGCGTCGCTCGGCATTGCTGCCGAACCGACGACGATTTTTACGTTCGGTTCGCCGTTCGAGTAGAACGGGAACGAGCCGAGGCCCGCATCGTCCACGGAGACTGCGCCGGCAACAGCTGCTCCAAGCATTGCTGCGCCCGCCGCCGCCGCGACGATTCTCTTCACATTTACACTTCTCACACAACCACCTCTAAGCGAGGATACCCCCGCTTAATGTTGCACTAAGGCATATCACCGCCAACTCTGGCGCAGGCTTCTGTCCCTCGAAACCTGCCCTCGGGTTGACTGTGCGTAGACCTTACCAAAACCGACTTTTTAAACCTTCCTTGCTTACGACGCTTGACGAAGTTCGCCTCGCCCATCGTTGATGGTATATAAAGCCTGTTTGACTGGTGGAAAACCACGTCAAGTGCCGTAGGGATAAGGCAGCGGAGGGTTATAAGGCAGAGTTTTGGGGCAGGTTTGTCCCTAGATGTTACTACCGACAAGTTTAAATATGATGGACGCTAGTATAGATAGCGTGAGAACATGGCTGCGCTAAAGGTTACACTGGAGGAGCTCAGGGACACCGTCAGGACGAACCCTCCTTCCCCGCAAAAGGAATGGACGTACGCGCCGATATTCACGCCCGTAGACACCGAGGGCAAGGCTGTTATGAAGGTAATCCCCAGGCAGGACTTCATGAACGAGAACCTCGGCACGTGGCGCATGAAGCACATCGGACGCTTCGGCGGCATCGCCTGCGGCATCCTCGCGCTGGTGGCGCTCCAGTACAGCATCCTCCTGTCGGCAGGGCTGGCAATCGCTGCCGGCTGGCTTTACGGCACGTACAAGCAGAAGTCCTTCTGGTTTGACACAATCATGAGGAAGAGGGACTTGCTCGAGGGAACCTGAAATGGCAATCGTAGCGAACGCATCGGCGGTAAACCCCCAGATAGCGGCACGCGAGCAGCAGAACAAGTCGTTCCTGCCGCTTACCATAAAGCCGGGGGCACCTCCGTTCCTGAAGCAGCAGAACAGGCGCGAGTACATGGACGAGTACGTCGGGTACTACAAGGACGGCGCCAAGTTCAGCATAAAGGCAATCGCGCTCTTCGGCTTGGGCATCGCCACGCTGGAGATATTCCCGCCCGGCGCGCTCTTCATGATAGCGCTTTCCGCGCGCTACCAGGACATGGCGTGGTGGGACAGGTTCATCAACAAGACGTTCGGAAAGTACAGGTCGCTCACGCTGATAGATTGAGGGAGAAAAATGGCAACAGAAAACCCGAGCATACCGTTGCAGCTCATGATGCTGCTGGAGGACGCCGGCATCGTCAACGTAGCGCACCGCAACAGCACATTCGGGGAGGGAATGTTCGGCGCGTCGCTGCCGTTCATCCCCGACCGCGTCACCGACCTCATAGTCATAGCGTCGCTCGCGTACTGCGCGATTAAGATTGGACTGATATAAATGAACAACAAGAACGGCTTGAAGGAAGTCGCCGCTCAGGTGAAAACCGGCGGAGCGCCCGCAGCCGCGCAGAGGCAGGACACGTCGAAGCAGCCCTACATGTTCGTCCCCCTTGAAGCGACCAAGACGCTGGCAGACGGCAAGCCCGTGCATTCGCTGAACGTCATCACGAGGGGCGACATCGTCAAGGAATGGATGCAGGACGACAGCCCCCGCGGGGGCAGCCTTGGCGCGGTTTACACGTATTTCTTCTACTCGTGGGTGGCGCTCATTGCGGTGCTGCTCACGTACGGCATAAGCCTCTACGTCGCTGCTGTTTTCGCCTACATAACGGGATTCTGCTGGTCCGAGGTTCTGCTCAACTACGCGTGGAGCGCGGAGTGGTTCAAGGACAAGGCGCTGGTGCATACGGCATAGGGTGTGAAAAATGGACGAACCGTACAAAAATGTCGCGGTGTCGGGGACAGTAGCGGAAGCCAAGCGCCCGCTGCTCGTCATGACTACGCGTTACGAGTACATGATGCAGCACCTTCCCGAGTACAAGAAGATGATTCGCTACAGGCTGTACGCCTACGCCGCGCTCGGCGGCGGCGCGCTGCTCGTCCTCGCGGTCCCGATTGCGGGCATCGCCGCGCTCTTCTTCGGAATGTACTACTACCAGTTGTACAAACTGCAGCGCGCGAGGACCGTTGAGAACAAGAGGACGGTAATGATTGGTCACTAAGCCGCGGAGGGGACACCCCGCTTTGCTGGACGCATCCCGCGGGATGCGTCATACAAGCGCGACGTTTCCCCTCGGTGCTTAGTCCACCGACTCCCCTTCCCTGCTTCAGGTTTCTCCTGATTTCCCCTTCCTGCGCGGCAAAACGTTTTCTTTCGCGGAGCCGCCGCCTCTCGAATCTACGGCTCCGTATAATCTATGACTTTTCCCCTGAAGGTTTCCAGCCTGATTACCTTCCCCCTATAAGATTTAATATAATTATAGCCGACGGGCACCTTGCCAAAACCTCCGGGACTGTCAATCATATAAACGGGGATGGCCATGCCGCTGATAAAACCTCTCAGCTGCCTTAGAAGGTTTATGCCGGTTCTAACGCTGGTTCGGAAATGGCTGATGCCTTGCGCTAAATCGCACTGATGCAAATAATAGGGCTTTACTCCGGATTCCGATAATCCGTACAATAATTCTTTCATTGTTTTTACATCGTCATTGATTCCTCTCAGGAGTACCCCCTGATTTAAAACCGGGATGCCGGCATTTAAAACGCGTGAAACCGCCCTTTTGAATTGCGGCGTAATTTCTTTCGGATGGTTAACGTGAGTCACAATATACAACGGCTTGGCGGATTTTAAGATTTTGACTAGCTTGGGCGTTATCCGACAAGGAAGCGTGACAAAAACCCGCGTATGAATTCTTAACCATCTTAAATGCTTTATCTTTTTTAGTTTCCCAAGTAAATCCGCTATTTCTTTATCCTGAAGAACCAGCGGGTCCCCCCCGGTTAAAATGACTTCTTTTACTTCCCCGTGTTTTTTTATGTAATCGATAGCTTCTGCCGTTTCTTTGGGGGTAAGGGTTTTGTCAGCCCGACCGACTATTCTTCGACGAAAACAATGCCGGCAATAGGAGGCGCACTGATAGGTGGGGTAGAGTAAAAGCCTGTCCGGGTATCGGTGGGTGATTCCTTTGATTGGGCTTCTTTTTTCATCGCCTAATGGGTCGATTAATTCCTCTTTTCTAACGGTAAGTTCGTTTATTGACGGGATAGCCTGCTTTCTAATCGGGCAGTCGGGATCGTTCTGAACAATCAGGCCCAGGTAGTAGGGGCTGATGCCCATTCTAAACTTGCCGGTTACCTTCTTGATTTCCTGTTTTTCCTTCTCGGTTAATTTTATTTTTCTAGCTAATTGTTCGACGGTAGTGATTCTGTTAGCTAGTTGTTTTTGCCATCCTTCCACAACCCTTATTTTAATTCGATATAATAAAAGGCTGCTGCCGGCGTCCCCCCTTGCTTATTTAAACACAGCGCCCCCATATTGCACCATGAACGGGAAGACGATAGCCACAATCGGCATACTCATGCTGCTCATCGGCGTGCTGTTCTATTTCGACGTGCGCGTGCGCGAGACAGCCGGCGCGGTGACGTCCTACGGGCTTCCGGGGGACACGCGCGGCTACGCCACCTTCTTCGTCCTTTTCGGCTTCGCGATCATGCTCTTCGCGATATTCGTGAGGAACCCGGCAGTACCCGGGGAATTCGATGAACCGGAGCCAAAGACCGTCTGCCCGGACTGCGGCGTCATGGCGGACGACGCTGTTTTCTGCCCGAGATGCGGCAGGGCGATGGTCCACTACATTTAAGCGCGACGCGAACCGCTGTTTTTTCGTCCTTCCACTTCAGCAGCAGCAGCGCCTTCTTCCCCGACACCCACCTGCTTCCGCACAGTTCGCCGTCCAAAAAGCGCGCGCGCCCTTTTCCAAAAACGAGGAAAACGGTTACGTCGTGCCGAAGTCCCGCAAAAACGTAAGAGTACGAATGCAGTTTTTTTCCGACGCGTCCCTTCAGCCCCGTCTCCTCCGCGAGCTCGCGCGTCATCGCGCGCTTGGCACCCTCGCGCCCTGCGACGCCGCCCTTCACGAGCCGCCACGCGTTCCTGCCGCTCATCAGGTCCTTCTTCCGCACGATGAGGAAGAGATTTCCGTTTTTCACGACTGCCTGCACTGCCTTGCGGACGCGCATGAGGGGAAAAGGAAACGCAGGTATTTAAAAGCGCCAAGAGTAATGGCGTCATGAAAATGCCGCTCGTTCTGCTGCTGGCTGCAGTTTCGTCGCTTGTTTTCGCCGCCTCCTGTTTCGACACCGACGGCGGGCTCAACTACGCGGTCAAGGGCGTTTGCACGGACGCGTGGAAGAACCGCACGGATTCCTGCGCCAACGGCTGGAGCGTCGGCGAGTGGGCTTGCACGGACAAGGACATGGGCTACTGTTACACGCTGATAATGAACTGCCGCAACCTCGATGCGAACGCGTACTGCTACGGCGGCGCCTGCGTAATGCCTGGGAAGGCGACGCCGACCCCGACGCCCGTTGCAACTGCGACACCGAAACCCAGCCGTCCTACTGCCCAGCCGCCGTTCGTGGCGCCTGTTTCAACCCCGAAGCCCAAGGAACCCGCGCAGCCCGCGCCATCGCTGGGCAACTACGCGGTTTACATCGCGGCGCTTTTCCTCGCGCTGTGCGCCGCCTATTACCTCACGACTGTTACGAAGCCCCGCATGCACGAGCGGCGCCGCTTGAATGACGCACGCCGAGGCGTGCGTCGTGCAGGGGAAAAATGGCACGGGAAGCGCTGAAGCCGTTCGGGAAAACAGAAACACGCTACGCAAAGAAGCCGCCGTTCTAGACGCCGCTTTTAGTGCAGGTTTTGCGAACGCCGCAGCGTGAGCAAAAAGTGCCGCGAAGAAGCTGGCACTTATTTGAATGACGAATACCAGCGCTCGTATTCCTTGTGGGTCTTGAAACAATGCAGCACGTAGAGCTTGTTTCCGCCTATCTGGTAAATCATTCTCGCCTGCTTCGTAACGTTTTCCACGTTGAACGGCATTCCGAACCTCAAATGCCTTCCGGGCGGCATTTCGCGCAGTTTTTCCGCGTGCTTCAAAAAAAGCCTCACGAGTCCCTTGTCCGCGTCATCCAATTCCTTTTCGGCGTTCTCGGAAAAAACGGCTTCCATCAAATCACGCGGTACTTCCTCTTTATTTGCTCAAGGGCCTTGGTCGCCAGTTTGCCGGACTTTATTTCCTGCATCTCCAACTCGATTCCCTTGTTGACCAGCCTGACTTCCTCTTCGTCGAGTTCCCTCGCGTAAGCCAGCAACGCCTGCCTGACGACTTCGGTCTGGTTTCCCGCGTACCCGGCTTCGATTATTTTCCTGATAACCGCCTCGTAAGGCGCGCCGATGTTAACATTCACGGTGCCCAACCTCCATGCTTAATGGATGCACATTCAGCTATATAAATATTGCGCATCATGAAACCGTGTTTCGGCATTCAAAAAAGCCGGAAAGTTGAAACCTCCGCAAGAAGGCAGCGGCGGCAGTTAAGCGAGGGCAGCCTGCCAGCGCTGCTGAAAACCTCTAGGAAAAGATTCTTTTTATCCACGAGACGAGCCGCATTATCAAGCCGGGACGCTCGAATTCGTGCTTCCCGCTTTCCACGAACGACATCGCGAACTCGCCGAGTTTCCTGCTCGCCGGCGAGTCGGGAGCGTAATACACCGCGGGGATGCGCATCGATATGCTCGCGGGAATCGTCCTGTCCTCGGGTATGCGCACGAGCACGGGCGCCTCCGTCATGGACTCTATCTCGCGGACGGTCAGTTCGAAGGGCGCGCCGGTGCACCTGTTCACGATAACTCCGCGCACGCGTTTTTTGCTCGCCTTGCACAGTGATATGATTTTCGTCGCGCTGCTCACACCGGGCACGTCCGGCGTGGTGACAACTACGATTTCGTCGCAGGCGTCCAGGATGTGCAGCACGTCCTCCACCAAGCCCGGCGGCGAGTCGATTATCGTGAATTCGTACGCCCTGCCCACCTCGGAGACGACGCGGGCGAGATTTCTTAGAGAGGCGCCGCGCATGTATTTCAGCGAAGACGGAAGCACGCGCATGCCGGTTGAGGGATGCACGAGAATCGCGTCGCGGAAGTGCCTCTGCCCGCCGAGCACGTCCTGCAAACCGATGGCGCTGTAAGGAAGCCCGAGATGCAATCCTATGGAAGGGTTGCTGAGGTCGGCGTCGATGATTATGTTCTTGTCGCCCCGCTTCGTGAGAACCGCGCCGAGATTGACGGCGAGGATGCTTTTGCCCACGCCACCCCTGCCCGACACTATGCCGATGCTCCTGCCTGAAGATTGCGGTGATGGCACAGAGCGAAGAAGCGAAAACACCTTTTTTAACTATTCGTTTTCGAGAATGCTGTCGCGCACCGATTTCAGGTAGCCGTCGCGCTCCTCGACTGCTTCCTTGCGGAATTGCCTTTCAAGTGTGCGCCTCCTCCTGCGCAGGATGGTGCGCCCCAGGATGAACGCCACCACGACAACTGCGGCAACTGCGAGCGCGAGAAACTGCCAGTCAGGCCCGAGCAACGGC
Organism: Candidatus Micrarchaeota archaeon CG08_land_8_20_14_0_20_59_11; assembly: GCA_002763345.1. Classification (GTDB taxonomy): domain Archaea; phylum Micrarchaeota; class Micrarchaeia; order Norongarragalinales; family Norongarragalinaceae; genus Norongarragalina. The sequence goes on along the minus strand of PEXZ01000011.1, from coordinate 999 downwards.
TTGACGATGAACAGCGCCGTCTGCCTGAGGGTGAACTCGTCGGAAGAGACGACCAGCGCCACGATGCCGCTTCCGACCGCATCGGAAGAGGTAGGCGTAACCTCGAACGACACGCGGGTCACGCTGCGCGGAGCGAGGAGCACCTGCTTGCGTTCCGGCTTCACCGAGAAGCCGCTGAGGGGCGCCTCAAGATAGACGGTGACCTGGGCGCTGTCCATGCCGCCGTAGAACAGCAATGCCGTGACACTCGACGCTTTGCCGAGGGTCATCAGCGGCACGTTGAACTCCTGAATGTTCAGCAGTCCCCTCGCGCGCTCCGTGCTGAACGTCGCGGTCCTCACCGTGCTCTCCGCGTACGGGGAATACTCCTCGAGCGCGTTGTTCACTATGTAGGCGACAGTCGCGTGCTCGCCGGGCTGCAGGTCCTTGAACTCCCACGCGAGTTCCAGCGGCTGCGACGACACGACGACGCCGACCTTTTCCGAAAACGTAATCTGGCTGGGGTCGGTTGCCACGTCCGACGGTATCTGGTCGAACATCTGGATGCGCTCCACTTTTTTCGACGAAGGGTTGACAACCGAAAGCCGCACCTCCGTTGTTCTCGTGCGGCTGTAGATGTAGATTGTCTTGGTGGTCACGGGATTTGCATGCCCCTCGGGAATGCTCTTGACGCGCAGAACCATGTAATCTACGGTGCGCGTGCCGGGATTCGACGCGGTGAACTTGACCAGGTAGTCGCCGGCGCGCGCGTCCTCGGGTATCGAAAACGCGAGCGTAAGCGTCCCGCCTTTCCCGGGCTCCAGCATGAGCGCGTTCGCGCCGGTTGAAATGAAGCCAGTTGGCGCGCCCGACAGGTCGAAGGACACCGCCTGCGGCGTTATGGCGTTATTTTTCAGTTCTATAGTCTCCACCCCCGCGGTGCCGGCGATTACCTCCTTCAGCGCTATCTTCTTCGAAAATTCCACGATGCCTCCGTACTGGGGCGTTATGGCAGGCGGC
>PEXZ01000057.1:351-9569 GCA_002763345.1 Candidatus Micrarchaeota archaeon CG08_land_8_20_14_0_20_59_11 | reverse complement strand
GATGACGCCGGCTGCGCGGAAGTCGATTAAAGAGGTTCCGGTGTGGACACGATAGCCGATAGCTCGGGCTACGCCAACGCGAAAGGAGTGAGGCATGCTCAAACTCACAGCGGCAGTGACGCTGACAGCGCTACTCGCCGCCCAACCCGATCCGGGGATTCTGCCGGGGTGGGAAATCCGCCCGGCGACGTTGCAGCATCCGGAGAGGTGGCGTGCAAGCATGACTATCTGTTGCGTGCGGAACGCAGTTGTTTCGAGCAGTGGGAAGCGCTTGAAGACAGATGGGCCACCGCAGGAATCAAATCGTGAATGGGTCCGCACCGAAATGTCCGTCTATGACCGTGGAGCGCAGACTCGACGCCACGTGTGTACCTGGGGCACCCGCAACGTGTTCGGCCATCCCGATCCGCGCCTTGTGGGACACTGGATCCGAGTGGGCGTCCCGGCTACCGGGCACGAGTTCGTCGGCGTGGTCGTGGGGCGCATGGGCCACGTCAAGCCGTCGCGGCACAGCCGTTGCCCGCGGCGAGTGCTTGACATTGCAGTCGTGGGTTGGCGTCAGCAGTTCGGCCGCCGACCGCTTGGCGTGATCGACGTAGAGTACAGCGACCTTGGGAAGAGTCCGGCGAACGCCGCAAACGACGAGAACGGGACAACAATGAGCGGAGAGTGAAATCATGGAAGAGTGGCGCAATCGGATCGTTGGCCACGGCGAAAAGCCTGCAAGCGAGTTCGTCGCCTCGCCCTTCAACCTGGATCCGAAGCTCCTTCCCCGAGTGCGGTATAATGATGGCAGGTGAGGAACCGATGAGCGAGAGCAACCCATTGAAAAGCAAAGTCCCATTGAAAGGCGGGAACATCATGCAGGGGGAGCGCTGCTCAGCCACGGCTAACCGTACTGGGAAGCGCTGTCAAAACAAGCCTGTCCGGGGGTTGAAGGTATGTCGGATACATGGGGGGGCTTCTCCGCGGGGGATTGCCGCAGGGGGTTTCAAGCACGGCATGTACTCGAAGTACCTTCCTCCTCGTCTGCTCAGTCGATTCGCCGAATCTGTGGGCGACCCGGAACTCATTGCCCTGACTCAGGAGGCGGCCGTTGCGGCAACGCGCATTGGCGAATTGCTCAGTGAGTTGGACCGGGAGGGCGCTTCCGACTTGTGGTCACAGGCACGCAAGGCGCTTGCCGAGTTTGAGGCAAGCATCAATGACGTGGCCAAGGCGAGGGAGGCGCTGACAGACCTGAAGGCGATTCTCGGACGCGGGGCTGCCATGGTTGGCAAGTGGACCGAATTACAGAGCTGGCTCGAAACACGGGGGCGGATCGTGGAGAAAGAGGCTCGGCGCCAGAAGGACCTTCAGATGATGATGACTGTCGAACAGGCAGGGGTGCTGATCGGGGCCGTTGCGGAATCAGTGAAGCGCCATGTTACAGATCGCAAAGCACTTGTCGCCATCAGCGCAGACCTTGGCAAGCTCCTCTGTGTCGATGCTGCGTAGCCTGCTGGAGACTGTTACTCCTGGTGTTGGCGCATTGCGGGGGGTCTCCTGGGACTCCCCTGCAATGTGGCTGCGCATCCCGCCGACGCTGGACGAGTTCGCCGACCTGATAGGAGAGCCGCCACTGTTTCCCTATCAGCGGGAGGTCCTCTCGCAGGCGATCCCATTCGACGGCACAAAGGTGTTTTCGCCGGAGGCGAACATCATTGAGGTGGTCCTCGCGTGGGGGAAGGGCAGCGGGAAGGATACCGTCTGCGTGCGCGTGAATGCCTGGGGAGCCGCCGTTGCGCTGCACCTGGTTGATGCCTTCGCCTACTTCGGATTGACATCCCCTGACCCTATCGACTTCGTGAACTGTTCCGTCAACACGCAACACGCGAAGATGGTGTACTTTACTCGCCTGCAGCGGATCATCAGGTCAGGCTACTTCGACGAGTGGCAGCCGAAGCTCTACGAGTCGCCGACTCCAATGGTCATCTTCAAACGCGGTGGGAACGACTACGTTCGGCTCCTGTGCGGTAACAGCGAGACCACCAGCTTCGACGGGTATAACCCGCTTTTGTGTACGCTCGATGAAGCAGACGCCTTCGCACAGGTCTCCGGCAAGGACAGGGCAGACGAGATCGGGGACCTGATGCTGGCGTCTATGGGCACCCGGTACGGCTCGCGGGGGTACGTTTTGAAGATCAGTTACACCCGCGTTCAGGGTGGCTACATCCTGCGGGAGTTGGCGCGGGCGAATGCGCAAGCGTCTTTGCCGGCGGAGAGGCGGACTATGTTCGGGGACTTGGCGCCGACGTGGACGGTGAACCCGCGGAAGACTCGCGATGATCCAGACATCGCCTCCATGTACGCGAAGGACCCGGAACTGTCGGACGCCATGTTCGCCTGCAAGCCGCCCGAGGCGGTGGACGCCTTCTTCCGCCTCTTCCCCGGCGCCATTGATGCGTGCACCGACCCAGAGCGGCAACCCATCGCGCAGGCGATTCAGACGATCACCCGCCGCAAGTTGTCCAACAGCGACGTGCGTGAGTACGTGGCGCTGCTGCTCATGGATCTGAAGGGTGACCGCGACACCGATCACTTCATCCATCTCGACACCGGCCTGACCGGTGACAGCGCGGCACTATGCTGTCTGCATCGCGAGGACCGTTGGCGCACGTACCATGGGGTGGATTCGGACCCCGAGGACGGCTACCTCGGTGAAGTGGTTACGCTTCACGGAATGGAGTATCCCAGGGCGCACGTGGTTTACCGGAACAAAACCGGTGAGCAATTGGCGGAAACCTACACCGACGACAAGGGCAGGCACTCCGTCAGTTTGGCGCCAGGATGGTACTCCTACTCTATCGAGTATGCGGAGCGGGCGGTCCCGCCCATCGTTCGCGAGGGGATCGAGATCGCAGCGGGCATGAAGACGGTTGACGAAGAAACGGGGCTGGAAAGGTTCCTACCGTTCCTTGTCGAAGACCTGCTTCTGGAGTGGCGGCCCGACGTGCATCATAGTCGACCGGTGGACTTCATTAACATTGAGGAGGTGCTTGCGGAGCTGTGCACGGCACTGAAGGTGCGGTGCGTGTCCTTCGACAAGTGGAACTCGGCGACCGGGCTTCAGCGGCTCTGTGAGCGCGGCGTCTATGCCATCGACCTAAGCTTCGGTAATCCGCAGCAGGTCTCCATGTTTCGCAACCTGAAGACGCTCGTCTACGGCGGTAACATTTCATTTCTGGAGTTGCAGCAGCCGCCGTGGCATCCCGGTCAGGAACCGTGGCGAAAACCGGCGACGCAGCTCAAGAGGCTGACGTTTCAGAAGGGCATCAAGATAGACCATCAACGCGGGGAGGGCAAGGACATCGCCGATGCCCGCGCCGCCGCCGCATGGATGGCGTGCCAAGCAACCGGGGGAGAAGATCACTTGCTGGTGTGGGAGTAAGGAGAGTCGAAATGAGAGAAGAACCTAACATCTGGAACGCAACCGAAGACCTTCGCGGCACTGCCGCAACTTTGATCCGTGACCACCACAAGCACTTGATCCCCGCCCATATCGAGTACCTGTGGAGACGGAAGGCAAGACCAATCGGCGGCCGATTTACTCTGGGCAGTGCCAAGCTTGCGACGGAGAAGGACTTGGCCCTTGCTGGCCGGTCGATCCACTTCATCATCACTGTCGCCGCCGACTTCTGGAAGCGAGCGCCCGAAGGGAAGCAGGTGGCGCTACTCGACCACGAGTTGAGCCACTGCGGCTTCGACTACGAAGGCAACCCGGTGCTGTACGCACACGACGCGGAAGAGTTTGCCTCTGTGATTCGGCGTCATGGCGTGTGGCGCGAGGACTTGCAGCCTTTTGTGAACGCTGCGAAGCAGTTGGCGCTTCAGTTCGACGCGGAGCCGAAGGAGAACCTGACTGACGAGCGCGCGGCGCAGAAGCTGGAGATGGTGGCGTGACCGTTCTGCCAAAGTTCCTCCGCGAACAGAAGCCAGTCGCCGCTATCGTCGCCCCTCCGGGCAACACCATCCCACCTTTCCATTTCTGGGAGTGCCGTCGCTGCAAGCGCTTGGTGCGTGTTGGCGACGGCATCCCGGAGAAGGAATACTGCCCGGAGTGTGTTGATCTGTTGGGGTGTGACTCGTGACGGTCTACATTGACGGCGACCAAGCGCCGAAATCATTGGCCCGCGCCCTGCGCCACGTGGGGCGCGCGGTTCGGCTCGTCTTCGTCGCTGCTAACATCCCCCGGGCAGTGTGGCGGCGCTGGGCGGGGGCGGGCGCCTTCTGCATTCCCGTTCGGGCGCACGCGGGCGACAGACAACCAGTGGATGAAGTGCTCCTGCGGCGGATAGTCCCGGACGACGTTGTGATAACCTCGGATAAACGGCTCCTTGCGGAGGTTCGCATTCGCGGGGCGCATGGTGTAAACTTGCGGGATATGAATGCGTGCATCCGTACTTTGTCCTGTCTGATTGGGGTGCAAGAACATGCCGACGAAAACAAAGGACCTGTGGCTCCCCTCTGGAGTTCGCGAGCAGATAGACAAACGCCTCCTGGATGAGTTGGTCAATAAGGGCGGCGTCTTCAGCGGTCCTGACGGGGAACCCTATCAGCTCGTGCGGCGCGACGCTCTGCCGCCGGCGGTGGTTAACGAGGGCAGTCTGTGGCAGTACCACATGGGTCTGGAGAAGGGTCTGGGTCCGAATGTCCCGGCAGGAATGCGCCCGAGGCCGATTCCGGAGAAGCAAGTCGAGGCGTTCCGGTTCATGGAGTTTTACGCCGGCATCAAGAACCCGCAGGGCGGGTTAACGCTCACCCCCAATATGCTCCGTGGAATGGTCCGCAGGGTCGAGCCATTGGGTGCTGTGGTTAACTACTATATCACCCGGTCTAAGGGTCATGGCAAGCTGCCGGAGAACCGGTACGATACGGGCTTCGAGATCCGAATGAGGGACAAGGAGGGCAAGGCGACGAAGGCCGCGACGGCGCGCATGAAGCAGATTTCGGACGCAATGCTCCGGTGCGGATTCGTCGAAGAGTCGGCGCCCGACGCCCATGGGCGCGTCGAGGAGTCCGACGAGTTCCCGGAGTTCTTGGCCAAGCTCGTGCGAGACTCGCTGATTATGGACCATGCCGCGTTCGTCATGGAGGTTGGGACCAACGCGCAGAAGTACCCGCGAGTCTGGTGGAAGGCCGTCGACGCGGCGAAGATTCGGCTCGTTGCCCCGGAGTGGTACAAGAACGAATTGCTGCCGACAAACCAAGTGGTCAAGTACGTTAAGGTCGATGACTCACAGGGTGTGGCAATAGAATACACATCCGACTCACTGGGCATCCTGATCCGCAACCCACAGACCGACGAACGCTTTGCCGGCTACGGGATGTCGGAGACCGAGCAGTGCATCAACGCGATCACGTCGTATTTGAATGCAGCGACGTACAACCGGTCGTCTTTAACGACGAGCTCAGTCCCCCCGGGCATTCTGGCGCTGATCGGGCAACAGGATCAAGCGACCGTCGAGCAGTGGCACGCGCAATGGTCGCAGCAGCTCCGCGGCGCCGCGAATCAGTTCCGCACCCCGGTTATTGCGTTGAAGCCCGGAATGGCTGGGCAGCAGACCTCTGACATCAAGTGGGTTCCGCTCCGGCAGTGGTCGAACCGCGATATGGAATACCACCAATGGCTCTCGTTCCAGATCACCGTCATCTGCTCGATCTTCGGCGTTGAACCCGAGCAGATTGGTGTAGCGGGTTGGTCGCCTTCGGGGCGGTCTCCGCTTTCGGAAGCGTCCCCCCAGGTCAGGATCGAGAAGGGCGAGGATCGCGGCTACAAGCCGGCCATGGCGGCGCTGGCGTCGTGTCTCAACAAGAACCTGATCTGGAAGATCGACCCGGACTTCATGCTGGCGTGGGTGGGGCTGGACCCAGTTGAAGAGCAGGCCGAGTTACAGCGCCACATGCAGTATTTGAACATGGGCGTGAAGACCATCGGTTCTGTGCGCGACGAGTTGGACATCCCCCGGACGGGTGATAAGTACGAAGAGGCGCCTCTTCAGCCGATGGCGTTCCAGCTCTGGCAGCAGGAGCACATGCCGCAACAGCAACAGCCCGGCATGGAGGGTCAGCCGGGACAGGAGCAACAGTTTGGGCAGCCCGACGAACAGCAGCAGGGTAGCGAAGACGACCCGTCGGCGACTCTGCAAGGGCGGTCGGACGGCACCGAGCCCGGCGAAGGCGGCGGCAACAACGGCGGGAACCCGGCAGAGTCGTACTGGCGACTGTACGGGGACCGTAGGCAGCAGCAGGAAGTTCAAAAGTCGCTCCGGCGTTCTCCGGTGCGGCAGGTAGTCGAGATCGTGTTGACCTGACAGGAGGCAAACGACATGGGGAAGAAGGTGGCGCTGATGAGCAACCCTCACGACACCCAGAAAACCATCGCCCTTGGCACCGCCAAAGCGCAGGTGCACTCCTTCTGCGCCGAGTGCTGCCGGCGAGTCTGCCGCCAAGCGGACCCGACCGGCCGCACAAGCCAGCAGCAGAAGCTGGATTGGACCAAGCACGATGGCCGGTGGGTGCAGCACCTCGTCTGTCCGTTGCCGGACATCTTCCCCGATCCTCCCCACTCCGACATGGCAAACTCCCGCGCGGCGGGGTGCGGCATCCCCGACCTGTCCTTCAGGCTGGAAAGTGGCCAGGCTGACGAAACGGCGGTCTCCGCGGGCGAACTGCGGCGGCTGCGAGAACCGACGGCATGACTCCATCTGTCGCACAAGACGAGAAGGTCCTTCGCCTACGCGGGGTTGATGCCCTCCGCTTCGTGGGCACCCACGAGCAACTCGCGCTCGCCGCGACGCAGCTCTTCAAGGCAGTTCCCCGCGAGGCGCGCAGTTCCTTCGTCCGGGACCCCGAGGTGCGGGCGTGGCTCCAGTCCCTGGAAGCGGACTGGCTGACGAAGGCGTTGACGCCTGGTGGGCCGTCAATGCGCGGGCTGTCGCCTGATGACTTGGCAGCCGACGTTGCTGAGTCGAAGGTCCGTGCTGACGAGATCCTGACGGTTCTGCGCGAACGGATGCAGGATCATATCTCGGACTTCAAGGCGGCGTCTGCCCTGCGGCAGAAGTTAGGCACTGGGGCTACCGGACTCCTGACACGCTCGCAGGCAGAGTACCGGATCAAGCGCGACATCCGCGAGGCGTACCGCGACGTGTTCGAGGCCGGTAAGCGCACCGGGGGGAACTTCCTGTACGCGACGGGTGGCGAGCAGAAGCTCTTGGAGCGGATGCGCCGCGACGAGTTCCTGTATCTGCGCAACTTCCTGGACGACATAGAACAGGGCAAGGGCACCATGCCCTACCCGGTGCGGGCGACACTTTACGGGAATGCCGCGAACGAGGCGCGTTGGGCCGGCTTCGTGTACTCCGATCTGTCGCCCTCGCGGTATCTGGCATGGAGATTGTCTACTGAGCCGTCGGAAACATGCGGCGACTGCGAACTGCTCTCCGGCCGCCTTAGCCGCTGGGCAAACGGTGTCTACTCTGCGCAGGAAATCGCGAACATGGCCATCTTCCCCGGCAGTGGCAAGTTGGAGTGCACGACCCGGTGCAACTGCCACCTCGAAGACGTGTTGCGGCCCACGGGGCCCCCCGCCGGCAAGTTCATCACCGGCAAGTTTGAGACGCTGGCGCCGAAGTCGCCTATTCGGCATCGGTATGGGAAACACAAGCCGCGCCACGCGCTGAGGAGGGAGAAGAGGCGATGACACGCTGCTTTGTTTGCGGTCAAGTGCTCCGGGGCGTCTCCGAATCGAGGGACGCCGTCGTCCTGTGCGTCCCCGGTTGCCTGGAGGCGCTTGCCGGGAACCTGATGCTCATGCGGCAGGAACTCCACGAAACGCGGTTTGCCAAGGGGGTAGACGAGCACGTTGTCTTGCGGCCGCGCCGGGCGGGGCGCAAGTTTTGGCGCAAGTTGCTGAGGGTCTGGGGAAGGAGTGGTCCGGTCTATGCAGGGCTACGTTGATGCGGGCGGGAAGATTCTACGTTATCCGGAACGTCTTGCTCAGTGGAAGCAGGGGCGCGATCTCTATCCGGGGAACGTAGAACTCGACCTGAGCGACAGGTGCAACAGGAAATGCCGTGGGTGCCATTTTGCCTACCATCACGGAGAGCGCGACCTGTCTCCCGAGTTGGCGCTTTCAGCATGGCATCAAATGAGGGGGCTTGGCGTTTGCGCTGTGGTCATAACCGGCGGCGGCGAACCAACCATGAACCCGGACTTCGAGGGCATCGTTCGGGCTTTCGCGGCACAGCGTGTAGGCCGTCTTCCCCGTCTGGGTCTGTACACGAATGCCACGCGGTTCTCCGAGTTTTCGTCAACGCTCTGGAACTGCTTCGATTGGGTGTATTGCAGCCTGGAAGACCCGCCGCGCGAGATCGTCGAGGCGAACCCTGAAACGGTGTTCGGGCGCGGGCGCCTGTTGGACGCCACGAATTGCGGTCCGAAGCAGTTGGCGCAGTACGTGGCGGAGTGGGAGGTGTCGCCTGCCCATTATCTGCAGTTCCGGCCGCTGATCGAGCCGGGAACGTCAACGATCTGGATCCACAACCTGCTCAACGACCTTTGCGTGTGGCACGAGTACAAGCTCCCGGACGGGCGATATCTGGACACCTCGCGGCAGAAGTTCCTGGATTACCTCGACAGCGCGCAGGGCAATCGGGGCTACTCCACGTGTCGGGCCTGCCGGTTCATCGGGGTGATCGGCGCCGACGGCGAGGTGTGGCAATGCGTGAACCGGCGGGGAATCACGTCGCTGGGCAACCTGAACAGTGAGAGCTTGCACACGATCTGGCGCAATGCGCCCTACTCGTTCCCGGTAGACGACGACTGCCGGATCATGTGTCGCGGTCACGCGCTGAACGTGACGCTTGAGCAGCGGGTGTTCGGGAGCGTCCGGCACGGGGAGTTCTTCTGATGATTCCTCAGAGCCAAACCTATCGGGTAGCAGAGACGTATCGAGAACGACCGGAAGTGCGAAGCGCGGCGGTGGCATACCGCGACTGGTTCAACAGCCTGCCAGAGGCGGAGCAACACGACAACTGCACTGCGAAGCTGGCGTACGCGCCAGTCATCCTGTTCTTGGAGAAAGGAACAACACGATGAGACCGTACAAGATCATGTTCGTTGGCGGATACTACCCGGGGCAGATGCTCGGGACCTTGTTCCGGGCCTGCGAGCGG
>PEXZ01000057.1:0-231 GCA_002763345.1 Candidatus Micrarchaeota archaeon CG08_land_8_20_14_0_20_59_11 | reverse complement strand
CATAATCCGGAGAGCTTTCAGGCTATCGTGATGAGTTATGCCACGCTCGTTTACTGGGACTTTGACTTCCCGCAGGAAGTGGTGTTGAACCCGGAGATGATGGATCGGGCGGCCCCGTACTTTGACGTGTTCGTGAGCACGGACGACAGTAAAATAGCCTGTGAGTACGCGGACCTGCATGGACTCCCGAGGGTATGGCTGCCGCCGGTGTACGACGCGCAGCAGCCCCTC
>PEXZ01000013.1:4162-9835 GCA_002763345.1 Candidatus Micrarchaeota archaeon CG08_land_8_20_14_0_20_59_11 | reverse complement strand
TGCGCAGGTCGTTGTAGGAAAGCGCGACTGCCCCGGTTCTTCCCGCGGAGGCGGCGGCGCCCTTCACGTCGAACTTAATCGCGTAATCGCGGAAGCGCACGTTCTCGTCGCGCAGGTAACCGTCGAGGAACTCGTTGATGCCGACGCGCGTGCCCTTCAGCGCCGATATTTTTCCGTAGACGCCGCGCACGCCGTAGAGCACCTGCACATAGTCGCTCATGTAGTCGAGGACGGCGAGGTCGTGTTCCACCACGACGACGCTTTTTTCCTCGGCGAGCGCGCGGATTCGCTTGGCTACGAGCAGGCGCTGGCGGACGTCCAGATAGCTCGAGGGCTCGTCGAAGAAGTACGCGTCGGCGTCGCGCAGCATCGTGCACGCGATTGCCGCCCGCTGCAGTTCGCCCCCGCTGAGCTCCGGGAGTTTGCGCGAAAGCGAATTCGTGAGTTCGAGCTCTTCGGCGATTTTTCCAGCGGCGCCGCGCTCGTCGCACTCCTCCAGCGCCTCGCCGAGTTTTTTCCGCGAACGCGCCAGCTCCTCGACGTACTGCATCTTGTGCGCCACGCGGAACTTCTTTTCCTCGAGCGCCCGCAGGTAGTTGACGATTTCCTGGCCGCGCACCTCGTTCCTGATTTCGTCCCACGACGGTTTCTCCGCATACCCGCCGAAATTCGGACGGAGCGCGCCGCGCAGGATTTCGAGCGCTGTCGTCTTGCCGATGGCGTTCACACCCACCACGCCGACGACGCTTTTCTCCTTCGGCAGGAGGCATCCGTAAAGGCGGAACGTGTTCGGCCCGTACTGGAAAAAGGGCTTTCCCGACTCTCCGGGAAGATTCACAATCTTGATTGCGCCGAAGGGGCACTTCTTCGCGCAGAGCCCGCATCCCGAGCACAGCTCCTCGCTGATTACGGGATAGCCGTCCGCGCCCCGCACGATTGTTTCCTCGCGCATCTTCACGCCCGGGCACACCTTTATGCAGGCATACCCGCAGGTACCGAACTTGCACTTCCCCCGGTCAAGCACCGCGATTCTCATAGGCAGGGATTAGGGGCGTTTATCTTAAAATGCCTGCCTTGCCCCTTTCTTTTGCCGAAAAGAAAGGACGCGGCGGAGTTGCCGCTGCAATGGCTCCGCGCCAAAGAAAACGCCACGCAAGGAAGGGGTCGTATCCGAGGGTTACGGGGGAACCTGGGTTCCCCCAGCGAGGCTCAGACGCTCACGCGAAAATCATGAGCAGCCCGAGAAGGACGAGCATGATTCCGAACCAGAGCGCGCCGCCCACCAGCACGGTGGTCGCCATCATGTAGAAACCCAGCTGCGAGAACCATGCGTACCACGACGCCAGCAGCACGAGCGCGCCGAGCAACAGGCACGCAACCGCGGTTTTGCTGAACTCCATAACCCCCCACCACCTTAGCGAAGGGCATCACGCAAAGGTTATTAAAAAGCATTGGCTTAAAGAGATAGAGTCGGGTGCGTTTTATGAAAACAATATATTGGCTCGAGGAGCTAGACAGGAACAGCCTTGCGGTTGCGGGCGGAAAGGGCGCCAACCTGGGCGAAATGGTGAACTCAGGATTCCCGGTGCCGCCGGCGTTCGTGGTGAGTTCTGGCGCTTATTTCGAATTCATCAAGGCCGCGGGGCTCGAACCGCTGATTCGCGGCGAGGTCGCAGTTGACGTGCAGGACACCGCGAAACTGCAGAAGGCAAGCGCCCGCATAAAGCAGGCAATCGTGGAAGCGCGGATGCCGAAGGAAACGCGCTCGGAGATAATCCGCGCCTACAACAAGCTGTGCGGCACCGAGCTCATCCCGTCGATGAAGGACGAACTCAAGGTGGCGGTCCGCTCCTCGGCTACCGCTGAAGACCTGCCCGAGGCGTCGTTCGCGGGGCAGCAGGCGACGTTCACCAACGTATCGGGTGCGGACGGAGTTGTGAAAGCAGTCCAGGACTGCTGGGCGTCGCTTTTCGAGGCGCGCGCGATTTACTACAGGGTGCAGAACGGGTTCGACCACATGCGCGTCGGGCTGTGCGCAATAGTGCAGAAGATGGTGGACAGCGAGAAGAGCGGAATCCTGTTCACGGTCAATCCGATTACCGAGGACGCGGACGCCATCGTCGTCGAGGCGGTTTTCGGCCTGGGCGAGGCGATTGTTTCCGGCACGGTCACGCCCGACAGCTACATTGTCGACAAGAAATCGCTCGCCATACGCGACAAGGACATCGCGAAGCAGGACATCATGATAGTGCGCGCGCCGAACGGCGGCGACGAAACCGTCGGGGTGCCTGAGGAGATGCGCGAAGTGCAGAAAATCACGGACGAGGACATCGTCGCGCTGGCGGAAATCGGGAGAAAAATCGAGGAGCACTATGCCGCCCCCCAGGACATCGAATGGGCGATTGAGGCGGGGAAGCGCTACATCGTGCAGTCGCGCGCGATTACGACGCTCGGAAAGAAGAAAAAAGAGGTGAAGGCGATGGCGGCATCGGACGGAAAGGCGCTGCTGCGCGGAATGGGCGCGTCGCCGGGCGTGGCCTCGGGTCCGGTCAAGATAATCAGGGACTCTTCGGAAATCGACCTCGTCAAGAAGGGGGACGTGCTCGTCGCGAAGATGACATCGCCAGATTACGTGCCCGCCATGAAGCGGGCGGCCGCAATCGTGACGGATGCGGGCGGAATGACGTGCCACGCGGCGATTGTTTCCCGCGAGCTGGGCGTGCCGTCCATCGTCGGCACGAAGGAGGCGACGACGGTGCTGAAGGACGGGCAGATAATCACCGTTGACGCGAAGCGCGGAATCGTTTACGACGGCGAGGTTGCAATCGAGGGCGCGGCGAAGGCAGGCGAAGCGCAACAGGCGGCGGTAGCCGCTGCGCCCGCGCACATCGTAACAGGCACGAAGATTTACGTGAACGTGGCGGATCCCGAGAGAGCCGAGACGGTCGCGATGAAGGACTGCGACGGCGTCGGGCTGCTGCGCGCCGAATTCATGATTGCAGGCCTGGGCGTGCACCCGAAGAAACTCGTCAAGGAGCACCGCGAACAGGAGTTCATCGACGCGGTCGCGAACGGGTTGCGCACGGTGTGCTCGGCGTTCTATCCGCGCCCGGTAATCTATCGCGCGACGGACTTCAAGACTAACGAATACCGCAACCTCGAAGGAGGGGCGGAATTCGAGCCGCAGGAGGAGAATCCGATGATAGGTTACCGCGGCTGCCTGCGCTACGTAAAGGACCCCGACGTGTTCCGCATGGAACTGCGCGCCATCAAGAAGGTGCGCGAGGAATTCGGGATGAAGAACCTCTGGCTGATGATTCCGTTCGTGCGCACTCTTCACGAGCTTAGGGTGTGCAAGCAGCTCACCGAAGAGGAGGGATTGCCCCGCACGTACGACTTCAAGTTCGGAATCATGTGCGAAGTGCCTTCAACCGTCATCCTTGCCGAGGAGTTCTGCGAAATCGGCATCGACTTCATGTCCATAGGAAGCAACGATTTGACGCAGCTCACGCTCGGAGTGGACCGCGATTCCGCGCTCGTGGCCGAGGACTTCGACGAGCGCGACCCGTCGATACTGAAGAGCGTCAAGGCGGTCATCGAGGGATGCCACAAGCACGGCGTGCGCGTCGGAATCTGCGGGCAGGCGCCCTCCGTTTATCCGGAGTTCGCCGAGGCGCTCGTGGAATACGGAATCGACAGCATCTCCGTCAACCCCGACGTCATCGACGTGACGCGCAGGATAGTCGCAAGCGCTGAGATGAAGGCACTGCTAAAGAAAGCACGCAGCGCGTAGGGAAAGGGGAAACCCGCAGGGTCCGCGGCGCATTACTCCAGAACGCTCATCACTACGTCCAAACGTTCAACTGTGCCCAAGGGCCTGCCCGAGGCGTCCGTGACCGGAAGGCGCTTGAGATTGAACCGCCTCAGGAGCTCCGCCGCCTTCGACACGTCGTCGTCCTCGGACAGCGTCTTGGGCCGCAGCGTCATGACCTCGGAAACCTTCGTGTCCGCGAACGCCTTCGTCTTCTCCTGCATCTTGTAGAACTCGTCGTCGCCGCGCGCGAACGTCGAAACCTTCAGGTAGAACGCGCGCAGGACGTCGCCGTCCGTCAATATGCCCGCGAGCTTGCCGGCGTCGAGGACGAGCAGAACATGTTTGCCCTGTCCGGACATCAGCACGCACGCGTCGCGCACCGTCGCAGCGCTGTCTATTGAAAGGAATCCCCTGCGCATCACGTCTCGAACCTTCTTCATGCAATCCCCCCGCGCCTTTTGACAAGCTTGTATAATTCGGGAAGCAGCAGCGCCGTCGACGAAACCGCGATTGCGAGCGCGAAGTCGGAAGCCACGAGCGGCGACGTCTTGAAAATCAGCTGCGCAGCTGGCAGGTATATTATCGCCACCTGCAGGATTGCGGCGAGCGCAACCGCGCCAACGAGCAGCCTGTTGGAAAGCGCGCCGATGCTGATTATCGAGCGCCTGTCGCTGCGCACCGAGAACGCGTAGAAGAACTGGAAGAATATTATCGTCGTGAACGCCATCGTCCTCGCCTTCTCGAGCCCTTCGGGCATCGTATACAGATAGACGCCGAGCACGCCCGCGCACATCAGCAACCCCACCGAAAACGCGGAAACGAGCGTGCGTTTGTTGAGGATGCTTTCCGAGGGATTGCGCGGTTTGCGGCCCATCACGTCGGGGTCCTTCGGGTCCATGCCGAGCGCGAGCGCGGGCATGCTGTCGGTAACGAGGTTCATCCACAGAATCTGGATGGGCAGCAGCGGCGTCTTCAGCCCCGCGATTACCGCTATGAATATCGTCAGCACCTCGCCGACGTTGCAGGATATGAGGTAGCGCACCGTCTTGACGATGTTGTCGAATATGATGCGCCCCTCCTCGACGGCTGCGACGATGGAGGCGAAGTTGTCGTCCACGATTATCATATCGCTGGCTTCCTTCGAAACGTCCGTGCCCGTGATGCCCATGCCGATTCCGATGTCCGCTTTTTTGAGCGCAGGCGCGTCGTTCACGCCGTCGCCTGTCATCGCGACGATTTCGCCGCGCTTCTTGAGCGCGCCGACGATACGCAGCTTGTGTTCGGGCGAGACGCGCGCGAACACGGACACCTGCGCAACCGCCTTGTCGAACTCGTCGTCGGAAAGCGCGTCGATGTCGTCGCCCGTAAGCGCCCCTTCGGAACGGATGCCCAGCTCGCGCGCAACGGCTTTCGCCGTCTCGGCGTTGTCGCCCGTAATCATCAGGACGCGTATGC
This sequence comes from Candidatus Micrarchaeota archaeon CG08_land_8_20_14_0_20_59_11, assembly GCA_002763345.1. Lineage (GTDB taxonomy): Archaea > Micrarchaeota > Micrarchaeia > Norongarragalinales > Norongarragalinaceae > Norongarragalina. The sequence goes on along the minus strand of PEXZ01000013.1, from coordinate 4,566 downwards.
CCGCGGTTTTGCAGAGCGAAATCGCTTCCTTCGCTTCGGGGCGCGGCGGGTCGTTCATGCCGACCATGCCGACGAACGTCATGTCGTTCTCGGCGTCCTTCGCGCCAGCCTTCACGGCGAAGCCGAGCACGCGCAGCGCCTTCGACGCCAGCGCCTTGTTCGCGTCGAGTATCCCGCGCCTCAACTCGGGCGTCATGCGCACCGCCTTGCCGTTCCTCAGCACGAACGCGCATTCTTCAACCACCACTTCGGCAGCGCCCTTCGTGTACGCGGTTACCGCGCCGCCTTGTTTGCGAAGCACGGTCATCATCTTGCGCGAGGAATCGAATGGAATCTCGGAAACGAAGGCATTGTCGCGGCGCGTTCTTTCGACGCCGAGCCCCGCCTTCGCGGCGAGCACGAGC
>PEXZ01000013.1:0-4108 GCA_002763345.1 Candidatus Micrarchaeota archaeon CG08_land_8_20_14_0_20_59_11 | reverse complement strand
TTGCAGAGCACGCCGGTTTCCATCAGCAGGCGCGCCCCCCCGTCCTTCAGCGCATCCACCCTCTTCCCAGCGCGCAGGAAGTCGCCGGCAGGCGCGTAACCCGAGCCCGTGACATCGTATTCCGCGCCGGGAAGCCACAACTCGCGCACGGTCATTTCGTTCTTGGTGAGCGTGCCCGTCTTGTCGGAGCATATCACGGTTGCCGCGCCGAGCGTTTCAACTGCCGGCAGCTTCCGGATAATCGCCTTGCGCTTCACCATGCGCTGGACGCCGACGGCGAGCGTTATCGTGACAACAGCGGGCAAGCCCTCGGGAATCGCCGCAACTGCCAGCGAAACGCTCGTCAGGAACATCTCCAGCGCGTCCTCGCCGCGCAGGAAACCCGCGAGGAATACGACGGCGCATATCCCGAGCGCCAGCACGCCCAACTGCTTGCCCATCGCCGCGAGCCTTTTCTTAAGCGGCGTGTCCTCGTCCTGCGTGTCCTGCACGAGCTGCGCGATTTTCCCGAGTTCCGTGCGCATGCCCGTTTCGGTTACGGCCGCCCTGCCGCGACCGCGCGTGACAACTGTTCCCGCGAACAGCATCGACTTCCGCTCGGCGAGCGGCGCATTCTCGGGCACCGCTTCCGAAATCTTGTGAACCGGAAGGGACTCGCCGGTGAGCGCAGCCTCGTCCGCCTCGAGCGCCACAGCCTCGAGCAGGCGGCAGTCGGCAGGCACGCGGTCGCCTTCGGCAAGAATCACGATGTCGCCGGGCACGAGCAGGCGCGCCTCGACTTTGCGCTCGCGACCGTCGCGAAGCACGCGCGCCATGGGCGCGCTCATGCGCTTCAGCGCGGCGATTGCCTTCTCGGCGCGGTATTCCTGCACGAAACCGAGAACCGCGTTCAGCACGACGATGGCGATGATGGCGCCGGCGTCCAGAAGCTCGCCAAGCAGCGCGGAAACCACCGCTGCGGCTATCAGGATGAGAATCATGAAGTCCTCGAACTGTCCGACGAAAAGGCGCAGCGGTCCGGCGCGGGGCGCCTCCTTCAGCTCGTTCGGACCGATTTCCGCGAAGCGCCGCTCCGCCTCCTTCTGCGAAAGCCCGTGCAGCGAGGATGCGAGTTTGACGACGGCGTCATGCGCGCCGGAGGAATGCCACGCCAAAAACAAACACCTATTTAAGTAAAGTCGGATAATTTAAAGCATGTTCGCCCAGCTTAGCACGCTGCTTCTGGTGCTGCTCGTCTTGGGCTACGTGAACATGAAGCTCATCCGCGAGCTCGGCGCGCTTTCGATTTACCTGAAACTGCCGAAGTTCTTCATATCGTTCATACTGCTGGGTTTGGGAACGTCGCTGCCCGACACGTTCATTGCGGCGACGGCCGCGTCGCGCGGACAACTGCCGCTGGTAATCGGCGCCATCATAGGCGCGAACATCATCGTCCTCTGCCTGGTGCTCGGGGTCGTCACCATCGTCAAGGGCAACTTCCAGGTGCGCGAAAAAACCATCCTCGAGAACGTCGGCTGGATTTTCTTCGTCATCATGATTCCCTTCTTCCTGCTCGTCGACGGCAGGCTGACGTTCCTCGAGGGCATCGTGCTGCTCGTCGTCTACCTGATGTACGTCTACAACGTCAAGGAGCAGGAGTCGTTCCACAAGAAGGTGGGCGGCATCCAACTCGAACTCGGGAGCGCGGCGCCGAAGATGAGCTTCTACCGCCACGGCAAGGAGCGCTCCATCGCGAAAGCCGTCGTATATCTCGGAATCATCGTCATCGCGGCGGACATCATAGTCACGCAGGCTACCGACATCAGCCGCATGCTCGGCATACCCGAGATGATGGTCGGTTTCGGAGTGGTGGCGCTCGGCATCACCGTGCCGGAACTCATGCTCAACCTGAACGCCCTGAAGCAGAAGGAGGAGGAGGTCATCTGGGGCGACATCATCGGCAGCTTCATCACGGAGCTCACGTTCGTCCTCGGAATCGCCGCGCTCTTCAACGTCGGCGACAAGGCGTTCGACTTCAGCCAGGCGCTGGTCGGCTACGGGTTCATGGCGATTTCGTTCCTGCTCGTGTTCTTCTTCACGTACAACAAGAAGCGGCTCACGCGCTCCGAGGGCGTCGCACTCATCCTGCTTTACATCGTATCGCTGAGCCTCGTCTTCGATTTGACGATGTTCAAGGGAAGCTGATATTCAATGCCGGAACAGTCCAAGGAGATGTACGATTTCAAGAAGCAGCTCGAAGCGCTGAAACAATTCAAGGGCAGGGGCACCGAGCTGATAAGCGTCTACATGCCGCCCGGCTACCCGGTTGCGGACATGGCTTCCAAGCTGCGCGAGGAGTTCGGACAGGCGGGAAACATCAAGAGCAAGAGCACGCAGAAGAACGTGCAGGCGGCGCTCGAGAAAATCATGCACTTCATCAAGGGCGTGCACAAGGCTCCCGCCAACGGAATCGCCATCTTCTGCGGGAACGTCACGCAGACGGAAGGCAAGTCGGACATGCGCATTTATTCCGTGGTGCCGCCGGTTCCGCTCACAGTCGGATTCTACCGCTGCGAATCCACCTTCGTAATCGAACCGCTGGAGGAGATGCTCGGGCAGACGGGTTGCTACGGGCTCGTCGTCATGGACGGGAAGGAGGCAACAGTCGCGACGCTCAAGGGAAAGCAAATCAAGGTAATCAAGAAGATGAACAGCACCGCCCACCAGAAAGTCCAAAAGGGCGGACAATCGGCTGCCCGTTATGACCGCCTGCACGTCGAGGGCGTGGAGTACTATTACAAGCGCGTCGGCGCGTCCATGGATGCGTTCCTTTCGGAAAAGAATTTCAAGGGAATAATCGTCGGCGGGCCTGGGCCTGCAAAGGAGGACTTCCTGAAGATGAAGCCGTTCAACTACCAGCTCAAGATTCTCGGCATGGTGGACACGGGATACACCGACGAGTTCGGCTTGCGCGAGATTCTCGAAAAATCAGGGGACATCATCTCCGAGCAGGAATCGATTGTCGAGAAGAAACTGCTCGACTCGTTCATGAAGGCGGTTTCCGAGAACGGGCTGGTCGCGTACGGCTACAATGACATCAAGCGCGCGCTTCTTGCGAAGCAGGTGGAAAAACTCCTCGTCTCCGAAGGGCTGGAACTGCACTGGATGACGTTCAGCTGCGAGAAATGCGGGAAAACACGCGAGCGCATGGTTGAAGGAACCGTGCAGGAGGAGCCCTGCGAGTGCGGGGGAGTCTGGCGCGTGAAAAGCGAAATCGACATCGGCAACGAACTGATAGGCATAGCGGAGGAGCAGGGTGTCCCTGTCGAGATGGTATCCACGGACACCGCCGAAGGCGCGCAGTTCTTCGGCACGTTCAAGGGCGTCGGCGCATTCCTCAGATACAAGTGATTTTTTGCAGTTCACACCCGACACTTTTTTCGTCGAGGAAATAACCAGCGACGGAACCGTCCTAGAACTCGGCAAAACCTACTCCTTCGAGAAACCCTCTCCTGAGCGCGATTTCTTCACGCACTTCGTCCTTCAAAAGAGGGAGTGGAACACCGTCCAGGCGCTCGGTGCGATTGCGCGCAATCTGCACGTGAAGCCTTCCCGTTTTGATTTCGCAGGCACCAAGGACAGGCAGGCGACTACTACGCAACTGTGCAGCGTCTTCGCGCTTGCGCCAGAACGCCTTTTGCAGGCTCGCGTAAAGGACATCCAGATTAACGGGGCGTGGAAAGCGGACGCGAAAATACGCCTCGGAAACCTTCTTGGAAACCGCTTCACCATTAAAACGGACAAACCCGCGAACGCCATTCCGTCGTTTCCCAACTATTTCGGAGAACAGCGCTTCGGTTCGGGACGCGGGAACACCGCGAAAACCGGCAGGCTGATTCTCGCGGGCGATTACGAAGCCGCCGTGCGCTCCTATTTGTGCGATTCGGAAGGAGAAGAGAATATAGACGCGGTGAGAGCAAGGGAAACACTGGTAGGGGAGGGGGATTTCGCAGCCGCAGCCCAGTATTTTCCGCATCATCTGAAATACGAAATAACCATGCTCCGTTCCCTTTCCTCCAGGCCGACCGACTTTATCGCTGCGTTGCGCTCCCTGCCCCGCCCGCTCCAG
>PEXZ01000042.1 GCA_002763345.1 Candidatus Micrarchaeota archaeon CG08_land_8_20_14_0_20_59_11 | reverse complement strand
AGCAGCGTGTACTTGCTGAGATAAATTTGCGTCTTCATCAGCTCGAAGAAGGGCAGCAGAATCACGGCGTTTATCACGAGCGAGACGTAGGGCGCCATGACCCAGAAATTCCGCAGTTCGAGGAAAACCCACGTGTTCGCCAGCAGCAGAACCGAGGCGAAGCACAGGAAGAAGACGAAGTAGTAGAACCTGCGGCTGATGATGGACGCGCTCATCGCGATTGCGTGCCAGGGCTTCAAGCCGTCGATTACAACCGCTTGCGGAGCGAAGAGTATGGCGAGCGAAACGACGAGCGCGGCGGCGGAGCCCAGCATCTCCCTGCCCGGCGCGTACTCGCGCACGAGCAGGTTCGCGAGCAGCGTCACGATGAACGCGGACAGGAAGATGATGAACAGCGAGAACGTCGCCTCCTCGATGCCTTCGAGTTCGTTGTGCGTGATGCGCGTTAACGTGCGCTGGTGCTTGATGACGATGTTTATCGCCGCGATGGCGAAGGAAAAGAGGAGGAGCGCAATCAGGAACACGCCGACTATGAAAAGGGCGCTTCCCAGCGACAGGTCGTACTGTATGCTCCCGAAGCGCAGGAACACGCCGCTCGCCGCCAGGTAGTTTGGGAGCAGCAGCGCGAGCGGGAACGCGATGAGCAGCGGCACGCTGAAGAACGATATCAGCCGGAAGTTGCGTCCGTACGCGTCGAAGCAATGCGCCAGAAGTTTTCTTGCACCCACGATATCCCCTCTGCTGGCTGCATGCCCCAGCTGGCTGCATCCCCTTGTTTTACGCTCGCTTCGGCGGGCGTCCGGTTAGGATGCAGCAACCAGGGCGCGCGCAGCTAACAAAGGGAATACCAAAGGCATTAATATAATTATTACCTATAACCGTTTCCTATGCCTCAGGCGGAATTCAACGTGGGAGTGGTCGGGCACGTCGACCACGGGAAGACGACGCTCACCAGCGCGCTCACGGGGAAATGGACGGATACGCACAGCGAGGAGCTGAAGCGCGGAATCACCATCAAGCTGGGTTACGCCGACGTTGTGTTCAAGCAGTGCACGCGCTGCGGGCTTTCGTCGGCGAAGGAGCGCTGCCCGAAGTGCGGGGCGCCGACGCAGGCGACGCGCAAGATTGCATTCCTCGACGCGCCTGGGCACGAGACGCTCATGGCGACGGTAATCGCCGCTTCCTCGATAATGGACGGCGCGCTGTTCGTAATCGCCGCCAACGAAAAGTGCCCGCAGCCGCAGACCATCGAGCACCTGATGATTCTCGAGGCGGCGGGCATCAAGAACGTCGTGATTGCGCAGAACAAGGTGGACCTCGTTTCAAGGCAGCAGGCGCTCGAGCATTACGGGCAGATACGCGAATTCCTGAAGGGCACGCCGTACGGGGACGCGCCGATTATACCGACTGCCGCGAACAGCGGCGGCAATCTCGACGCGCTCGTTTCCGCGTTGCTTGAGACAATCAAGTCCGTTCCCCGCGCCGAAGGGAAGGCGCGCCTTTTGGTCGCCCGTTCGTTCGACGTGAACAAGCCGGGCACCCCTTTCGAAAAGCTCTTCGGCGGAATCGTCGGCGGTTCGATAGTGAGCGGCTCGTTCAAGGTGGGCGAGGAGGTGCGGATTCTTCCGGGAGCGCTGCGCACGCACAAGGGCAAGGAGCACTATCAGGAGCTTTCCACCAAAATCACGGGCATCCGCGTAGGCGACGAATCGCTCGAGGAGGCGAAGCCCGGCGGGCTCGTCGCGCTCGCGACCACGCTCGACCCCGCGCTTACTGGTGCGGACTCTCTCGTCGGCAGCCTCCTGTTCGCCGCGAAGGACGAGCCGCCCGCGGTTTATTCCTCGTTCTCGTTGGAAATCACGCCGCTGTCGCGTCTGCTGGAAAAGTTCTCGTCATCCTTCGCCTCGAACGAGCCGCTCGTGCTCGGCGTCGGAACCGCGACGACAATCGGCTTCGTCACGAAACAGAAGAAAAAGCTGTGCGAACTCACGCTCAAGAAGCCCGTGTGCGCGTCGAAGTCGGACGTGATTGCCGTCATGCGGCGCGCGAACAACAGGTGGCGCCTGTACGGGACGGCGAAGCTGGTGGCGTAGGTGAAAATCGTTCTTCTCGGAGCGCCTGGAAGCGGAAAGGGCACGCAGGCGGATTTGCTTTCCAAGTCGCACGGCGTCCCCAACATTTCCGCGGGCGATTTGCTGCGCGAGGAAGTGAAAAAGGGAAGCGCGCTAGGTTTGAAGGCGAAGTCGTTCATGGAGCGCGGCGAACTCGTCCCCGACGAACTCGTCCTCGAAATGATGAAGCCATTCCTTTCCAAGTCGTTCATACTGGACGGCTTCCCGAGAACCATCAATCAGGCCGAAGCGCTGGAAAAGATTACGCGCCTCGACGCAGTCGTGGAACTGGAAGCGCCGCGCGACGTCCTTCTGAAACGCCTTACGGGAAGATGGACGTGCGCGAAATGCGGCGCGATTTACCACGAATCCAGGGACGACGTTTCGAAGTGCGCGAAATGCGGCGGAAAGCTCTACCAGCGCGACGACCAGAAGCCGTCGGTTATAGCGGAGCGCCTGCGCGTCTACGAGGCGCAGACGAAGCCGCTGTCCGACTTTTACGCGTCGAAGGGACTGCTGAAGCGCGTCGCCTCGGAGGGAACGCCCGAGGACGTGGCGGAAAAAACAGAAGCCGCGCTCAAAAATAGGTAATAAAACCCCGCGCGCCGAATATCTGTTCGATGCATGCTTTGGCATGTGTCGGCAGTATGCCGCACCTTCTAGAATGACGGTGCGGCGTGCAAAGGAAGGGCCCGTAGCTCAGCTTGGCAGAGCAGCTGGCTTTTAACCAGCCTGTCGGGGGTTCGAACGAGGGACGTCGTCGGCTCGGGGCGCTCGCCGCCTCGTGCCCCTCGACCCCTCCGAATATCCCCCCGGGCCCGTTCATGAAAATAGTTTTGGACACGAATGCGCTCCTCTACGCGCTGGACCGCCGCATCGATGTCATCGGCCAGGCGGAGGCGCTCGACGAGTCGTCGGTGCTTTTCGTCCTGATGCCGTGCCTCGCGGAAGTGAGGGCGAAGTTCCCGAGGAAGTTTCCCGCCGTTACCGCGATGCTGGCGGGTGTCGCGGTTCTCGACGCAGAGGGGAAGCCCGACGACGCGATTTTGAAGTGGGCGTCGGCGGAGGGCGCGGCTGTTGTCACGAACGACGGCCGCCTCAAACAAAGATTAAAAAAGGCGGGCGTGCGAATAATTACGATATCGCGCGAGCGTAGGCTGCGTTTCGCGTAGTTGGTGGACTTATGTACAAACTCATGACTTTTTCGGAGAGCGTGAGGATTCCGCCCAACCTGTTCAAGCTGAAGCTGCAGGCGGGCGCGCTGACGATGCTCCGCGAGCAGTACGAGCGCACGGTGATAAAGCCGTACGGCGTCATCGTGAGCCTGCAGAATGCGAAAATCAAGTCGCCCGGGAAGGTGATTCCGGGCGATGGCGCGGCTTACTTCGACGTGGAGTTCGACGCACTCGTCTTCATTCCGGAAGTCAACGAAGTGGTGGACGGAACGGTTTCCGAGACGGTTGAATTCGGCGCGTTCGTGCGGCTCGGCCCGATAGACGGCTTGGTGCACGTCTCGCAGCTCGCGAACGACTTCTTCACGTACGACAAGAAGAACCAGTACCTCGTCGGCAGGGAAACGAAGAAGGTAATCAAGAAGGGCGACGCGGTTCGCGCGAAGGTCGCGACCGTGAGCCTGAAGGACTCCATCGTCAACAGCAAGATTGCGCTTACCATGCGTCCCGAAGGTTTGCAGGGCGAGCGGAAGGGGCGTGCCAGGAAATGACGGAAAAAGCGTGCAAGAAATGCCGCCTCATCGTCGTGGGCGACGTCTGCCCCGTATGCAAGGACTCCGAGCTCACCAAGACGTGGGAGGGGTACATACTGATGGCGAATCCTAAGGATTCCCAGATAGCGGGCGCAATCGGCGCGGGTGCGCCCGGGAAGTACGCGCTGAAAATAAAGCAGTGAGGTGGGTGCGTTGTTCCTGAGCAAGTGGACTCGTTACGGAATCTCGGCGTTTTTGGCTGTTTTCACCGTCTTGGTGCTGCTTCTGCTCAACGTGGTTCTCGGTTTGGCGCTGATGCCGTTTTCAGCCTACGCCTCGCCGTCGGACCTTGACCTTTCATGGTTTGCGAACGCGCTCTTCCTGTTCCCGCTCGTGTTCTTCCCGCTCGCGTCTCTTTATCTAACACGCGACCTGCTGTTCGGAAAGGGAAAGATATTCGCGTCTTCCAAGAGCACGCTGATATCCGGGGCAGCTGCATTCCTCAGTCTCGCGCCCGCCGCCCTGCTGTTCGTAGCTTCCTCCTTGCGCGACGGTTATCCCCTCACTCTCTCGCCGTCCAGTTTGATTCCCATCGTTGCGCCGATGGGCCTGGCTTTTCTCAGCCTCGTCGTCGGCAAAATCCTCCTCAACGAGTACTTCGGGCTGAAGTGGCACGAGCACGCGACTCCTCACGTCCTGAAAAAGATAAGGGGGCGCAGGTAAATGCTGAAGAACAAGTGGGCGCGCATCGCGACTTCGATTGCTTCAGTTCTCGTAGCGGCTTTCCTTTTCATTTTGCTGATGCTCGTCTTCGGTTCGTTCCCCGATCGCGTGCTCTACGGCGACTGGATGGCGTCCGCCAAGGATTTTTTCGCGTCGGCATTCCTGTTGGCGGCGATTCTTTCCCTGCTCCACGTCGCCTATGACCTGTTCGCGACGCAGAAGGGCGTCGGGAAGCGCGCGCTCTTCCTGGGCTCGCTCGCATTCGTCGGACTGTCCTGCGTCTCGTTCGCTTTCTTCGTGGAAACGGTTCCAGACGCGCTTGCTGGAATGCAGGCGTCGTACGTCCCGCTCGCTGCTCAGATTTTCGGCATGTTCGCGGGACTGTTCTGCGCCAAGGCGCTGATGAACCAATACTTCGGAATCGGCTGGCACGAATACGCCACGCCGCGCCTGATTAAGAAATTCAAGAAAAGGTGATTTTCGTTGGTTGAAATAATCGAGAAGAAGGAGAACCCGCTTTATTCGCGAACAGACATCGTGGCGTCCGCGCACGTAGAGGGTGCGACGCCGTCGCGCCAGCACGTTGCGGCGGAGATAGCGAAGGCGCTCGGCGCGAAAGCCGACTGCATAGTCATACGCGAAATCGTGCAGGAATTCGGTTCGAAGAGCGCGCGCATAAGCGCGAGCGCCTACTCGTCGAAGGAGGCGCTCGAGAAATACGAGGCGCGCAAGTATCTCGCGGCACGAGGGACAAAGAAGAAAGCGGAAAAGAAGGAGGAAGCGCCCGCAGAACCAGCCAAACCAGCAGCCGTACCAGCTGAAAAAGCCGCGGCATGACTCGCTCCGCTGCGGCACGCGGACAAAAAATAAAATCGCCTATTTCTTCGCGTCGTTGGCGGCTTCCTTCTCGAACGCCTCGATGTCGCGACGCACGAGCTCGCGTATGTAGTCCTGAACTGACGGGAATTTGCGCATGTCCGTGGAGTATTTCTCAAGTTTCCACTCGATAGGCACCGTCACAAGGAACGACTCAGAGTCCGGCATCTTTCACAACCCGGGTTTGCTACCCCAAACCATTATATCGGACTATATTTAAACCTATGGATTTATATCCAAAAAATTCTGCAGAGCGCACTTCCGATATAACGAAAGCCTTTTAAATAGCCCAATCGTTCTTGCTTCTGCCAGATATACGCTAAAAAGAGGCGATATGTGAACATGGAAGACATCGTTAAATCTGCTTTGGGCGGTTCGGGTTCTGCAAGGCGCGAGGCTGCGTCGGGCGGAGAGTTCGAGGAAATAAAAATTTGCGTCGTAGGAGTCGGAGGCGGCGGGAACAACACCGTCAATCGCCTGAAGAGGCTCGACGTCAAGGGCGCGCAGCTTTACGCGGTCAACGCCGATAGGCAGCACTTGAACATGCTTGACGAGGGCATCAACAAGATGCTCATCGGAAGGAGCGTTACGAAGGGGCTCGGAGCAGGAGGATTCCCCGAGGTGGGGGCGAAGTGCGCCGAGGTTGACCGAGCAGAAATCGAGAAGGCGCTGGCCGGCTCGCACCTAGTATTCCTGTGCGCGGGAATGGGAGGCGGAACCGGTACGGGTGCCTCGCCAGTTGTCGCGGAAATCGCGAAGGAGCAGGGCGCAATCGTAGTCGCGATGGTGACTTATCCTTTCGCGCTGGAGCGCGCCCGCGTGAAAAAGGCGGAAGAGGGAATCCAGCGTTTGCGCGAGGTTGCGGACAGCGTCATCATACTTGACAACAACCGACTTGTGGAAATCGTCCCGAACCTGCCGATGAACCAGGCGTTCCTCGTTGCCGACGAAATACTCGCGAAGGCAATCGGCGGGCTCGTCTTCACAATCACGCAGCCGTCGCTCGTCAACATCGACTTCGCAGACGTGCGCGCAATCATGGGGCACGGCGACGTCGGAATGATTGCAGTCGGAACCGGAAAGGGTCCGTCGAAGGTGGAGGACGCCGTTGACGGCGTCATGAAGAACCGCCTGCTCGACGTGGACTTCGCTGGAGGAAAGGGCGCGATAATCCACATCGCAGGAGGCAGCGACCTGACGCTCGGCGACGCAATCCGCGCGGGCGAGATGGTTACGGAGCAGATGGACCCGCAGGCGAACGTCAAGTGGGGCGCGCGCCTGATTCCGTCGTACGACGGCAAGATGGAAATCACCGCCATCGTGACCGGCGTGAGTTCGCCGCACATCGTCGGCCGCCCGATATCGCGCAAGGAGGCGAAGCGCGAGCTGGGATACGACATCGAGGTAATCGGCTGAGTTTCGTTTATTTTTTCACCTATGGCTTCCGTGAACGCGGTTTCGCTTGTTTGCCGCGGGATGAAGATGGCTTTGATAAAACCGAAGCAGAACCCACCGTAACAGGAGATGATGAGAAGAATGGATGGATTGATTGCCGACGCGCTGAAATACAGCGCCAAGACTCCTCTGCCCGAGGAACTGGGCAAGGATTTCGTGCCCGCCAAGGTTAAGATAACCGTAGTGGGCGTAGGAGGCGGAGGTTCCAACACCGTAACCCGCCTTCACAAGATGGGATTGAAGAGCGCCACCACCGTCGCCGTCAACACCGACCAGAACCACCTTAAGATGATGGAGGCGGACCGCAGGCTGCTCATAGGCGCTTCCATGACGAAGGGCTTGGGCGCAGGAGGATTCCCGGAAATCGGGATGAAAGCTGCCGAACAGTCCCGCGACAAGCTCGCCGAGGTGCTCAAGGACACAGAACTCGTCTTTATAACAGCCGGAATGGGAGGCGGCACCGGCACTGGTGCGGCGCCAGTCATCGCGCAGATTGCGAAGCAGCAGGGCGCGATGGTGGTTGCCATGGTTACCTACCCGTTCGCTCTTGAGCGCGCGCGCTTGGACAAGGCGGACTGGGGACTTGACGCGCTCCGCGAGAACTCGGACACCGTCGTCATCATAGACAACAACAGGCTCGTTTCGTACGTGCCCAACCTGCCAATGAACCAGGCTTTTGCAGTTGCGGACACCCTCGTGGCTCGCAGCGTCAAGGGCATCGCTGACACCATCATGCTGCCGTCGCTGATGAACATCGACTTCGCGGACTTGCGCATGATAATGGGCAACGCAGGAGTCGCCATGATTTCAATAGGCGAGGCGCAGGGCAACAACAAGGTGCAGGACGCCGTCAAGAACACGCTCGAGCACCCGCTGCTCGACGTCGACTACGTCGGAAGCAAGGGCGCGCTCGTGCTGATAAGCGGCGGGCCGAACCTATCGCTCGGGGACGCTGTTGCAATCGGCGAGGGCATCACGGAGTCGTTTGACCCGAACGCCTACGTCAAGTGGGGCGCGCGCATCAACCCCGAGCTCGGCGACAAAGTCGTAGTGACGAGCATCGTCACCGGCATCACCAGCCCGCACATCATCGGCAAGGACGTGCGCTCCAAGGAGAAGGCGCTGGACGTCGGGCTCGCGAGCATCAGCTTCTGATTTCGGGAGGGCGCGTTTCTTTTTTGCGCCCTTCAAAACTTTTTTAAAATCAGTTCTCCCTGAATTCGCGCTTTATCTTCGCGAGGAGCGCCTTCTTTTTCTTTCCTTCCACGAGCGCACTCTTCAGCACCTCGTAGATGTTCTTCACGGGCACTATTTTTATTTTCTTCAGCGTCCCGCCGTTCAGCGCGCCCAAATCCTCCTTGTTGGACTCGGGAATTATGACCGTTTTGACTCCCGCCTCTATCGCTGCTTCCACCTTAGGCACGATTCCGCCGACCGGAAGCACGCCGCCGCGCACGCTGATGGAGCCCGTCATGGCAACGCTCTGGTCAACAGGCACCTCCTCAAGCGCGGATATGACCGCAGTTGCAACGGAAACGGACGCGCTGTCGCCCTCGACGCCCTCATGCGTCTGTAAGAATTGAATGTGGATGTCGTAGGAGCTCGTGTCCTTGCCGGTGTGCTTCTTGATAATCGCCGAGACGTTCTCAACCGCTTCCTTCGCGATTTCGCCGAGCTTTCCGGTTGCGATAATCCTGCTCTCCTCGCGCGACGCCGCAGGAGCCACTTCCGCCACGATGGGCATGATAATGCCTGCGTCGCCCATGACCGCCAAACCGTTGACGCGCCCGACTGCGGAGCCCTTGGTGAGGAATACCTGGTAGTCCTTCTTCACGTCTATCATCTGCTGGACTATCTGCTGTTCGAGCGTCTGCGCTAGCTTCTTCGCTTTCGCGACGTGCCCGGCGTTCACGAATTGCGAGCCGTCCTCCTTCGCCAAATCCCCTGCGGCGCGAACGAGCCCGCCGAGTTCCCTCAGCTTAAGCGTGAACCGGTTTTTCCTTCCTGCGCGCTTTCTCGCCTCGTCTATGATCGCGTCTATGCCGCTCTTGTCGAAGTGCGGAATCTTCCCGTCCTTCGTCACCTCCTGCGCGATGAAGCGCACGAGCTTCCCCCTGTTTTCGGGCGTATCGGGCATCGTCTCCTCCATGTACGCCTCGTAGCCGTAGCCGCGTATTCTCGAGCGCAGCGCGGGGTGCATCTTCTGCAAGTCCTTGTAGTTGCCTGCTGCGATGAGCACGAAGTCGCACGGCACGGGCTCCGTGTGCACGAGCGCGCCGGAGCTCATCTCGCTCTGCCCCGAAATCGAGAACTTGCGCTCCTGCAGCGCAGTCAGCAGTTCCTGCTGCGCCTTCGGCGACAGCGACGCGACCTCGTCTATGAAAAGGACGCCGCGGTGGGCGCGATGCACGGCGCCGGGAGCGACGCGCAGGTGCGGGGGCGTGCCCAGACCTCCGGAATTGCTCACAAGGAAGCCGTTGGCGAAAAGGTTGCCCATGTCCGTGGTTACGTTGTAGACGAAGCCCGCGTGCTTGCGCTCCTGCTTCGAGGAAACGCGCGCTTCGGACAGCTTAGGCTTCATAGTGAAAACACCGACTCAAAGGATTTAATGGTTGCGTATGTTACGCGGGGAACGAGATTCGAACTCGTGCGCCCGAAGGCACTCGCTTGCTTGCGCGTCGCGCGAACGCACTCAAGGCGAGCGCATTAGACCACTCTGCCATCCCCGCACCGAAACCGTGCCTATGATGATGGCAGCTTCTTCCTTAATATCTCAAGTAGCTTCTCGTCGTTGAGGGCTTTCGCCGCCTCAAACTCCTCCTGATGGACGGTTCCGGCGGCTTCCGCGACTCTGCGTGCAAGTGCGACTCTGTATGCACGTGCGATTCCGTGTACAAGTCGTAGAAGTCCGGTATCGCGGATTGAAGCGTATGAAATCGTATACCAGAGTACTCCGCGCTCGTAACCATTTGGCTTCCGAGGCACAGTCGTTTGTCCCTCCCTGAAGGCGTCAAAATTCACCTT
>PEXZ01000039.1 GCA_002763345.1 Candidatus Micrarchaeota archaeon CG08_land_8_20_14_0_20_59_11 | reverse complement strand
GACCTGCAGGCGAACACCGCATTCGAGCGCGCGTTGGCGCGCACTGCTAAAGGCGACTACGGCGAGGCTGGTCACGAACTCCGACGGGTTCTGCGCGACGTCGAGGAGGGCGGCGAGAGCATGCAGGAAGCGCTGCGGCGGGCAGCGGAGCGCGTCGATTCCCTTCTCGTGAAGCGCGCCTACATGCAACTCGCGTTCGCGTACGAGCACGGCGCGCCGGGAGCAGAAGGGTTGCGCAGGCTCGCGGACGAGATGATAGGGCTGCAGGCGGCGAAGGCGAGGCAGTATTCGGCGCGCATGACGTTCTTCGGGCTGCTGTTCGTTTCCGTAAGCTGCATCCTGCCCGCGTTCTTCAGCGCCTACGTCATCGTCGGCTCCGCGTTCCTCCAACTAACGCTGTCGCCGAACGACATCCTGCTCGCGTTCTGCGTCCTGTTCCCGCTGGCGGATTTGGCGATTCTGCTCTACCTGCGCGAGAAGACACCGAAAATACTGCTGGGCGGTAAATGATGTACGAAAGCGAGCTTGCGAAAATCGGCTGGAAAGGCGGATTCGGAAAAGCGGTTGCCGCCGTCGCGGGCGTTTCGCTGTTGCTGGGCATCGCGGAGTTGTTCGTCCTGCATCCCCCTTTCGCGTATCTGGTGCTGCTGTCCTTCACGACGGTCGCGTTCCCGCCGCTCGCACTCTATTTTTACCTGGGATATCTGCGCTCGAAGCGGCTTAAGGAAATCGACGATAACCTGCCTTCGGCGCTGTTCCAGATGGCTTCTTTCCCGAGAAGGACGTCGGCGGAGCGCATGATGGAGAGCGTCGCGAAATCCGACTACGGCGCGCTTAGCGGGGAATTTGCGAGGGCGGGCAAACAGGTGCGCGCGGGGATGAGCGTGCCGAAAGCCCTGGAAGCGTTGCGGGAGCGGAATGATTCGCTGCTGCTCGGGCGCGCCGTAGCGCTGCTCCAAAATTCGTACGAAAGCGGCGCGGACATGTCGGGGGCGTTCCGCTCCGCAGCCGAGGACATTTTCAGGTTGCAGGCGCTCGGAAGGGAGCACGCGAGCGCGATGACCATTCAGAAGTACACGCTTTTCGCCGGAGGCGCGGTGCTGGTGCCGCTCATACTGGGGCTTCTCCTTAACATCGTTTCGTCGCTCGACTTCGCCTCGGCGGGCGAGTTCGGTGTGAGCGTGGAAAACCACGAGGCGCTCGTGGAAGCCATCGTTCTCGGCGAGCAAATCTACATGGTGATTTTCGCCGCGATAGCGTCGATGTTCATCGCCTCGAACGAAGGCAACGCCGCGAAGGCGGTGCTTTACTTCGCCGTGAGCGCGCCGCTCGCGCTGCTCGTTTTTGCGCTCGTACGCGGCATAAGCGTTATATAAGTCGCTTCCGTTCTCGCTGCGGAAGTGATGTTCATGCGCGTCGAGATAAGGGATGTTGAGAAAATCAAGTTGAAGAACCCCGTAATCATCGAGGGGTTCCCAGGCATAGGCATGGTGGGCACGATTTGCGCCACCTACCTCACGGAAAAGCTGGGCATGAAGCTCGTCGGATACATCACGAGCACGCATTTTCCGCCCATATCCACGATACACGACTACAAGCCCGTGTCGCCCGCGCGGATATACGCCTCTGAAAAATACAACGTCATCGTCCTGTTTTCCGAATTCGTGATTCCCTCGGAAATCGTTTTCCCGCTGAGCGAACGCATCATCGAATACGCGAAGGACTCCAAAGCGAAGGCTATTTACTCTCTCGCGGGAATCGCGGTTGAGCAGCCCTCGCAGAAGATGCACGGCATAGCGAGCACGGACGCGATGGCGGATTTGCTGAAGTCCAAGGACGTCGAACTGATAAAGGAGGGCGCAACCCAAGGCGTAAGCGGCGTGCTAATCGCGGAATGCGCGGCGGACGGATTCCCTGCTGCGAACATCATGGCCGAAACGGGAGCCGCGATGGACCCGAAGGCTGCTGCGCGGCTTCTTGAAAAATTATCCGAAATAATCGGCGTGCCGATTGACACGAAGCCGCTCCTTCAGGAAGGCGAGAAGATAGAAACGAAGATGAGGCAGGCGCTCACCAAGATGAAGACGATGAACAACAACTACCAGAAGATGGAAGACAATCCGATGTACGCCTGAACCGCAGGGGGCTCCGCCCCCTTCAGTTTCAAGGTCCTCCTGATTCCCCCGCGCTGCGTTTTCTAGCGCAGGTCTTTTGAGGCGAAGCCGAAAAAGAAGTGCCGCCCGAACCGCGGGAAACCTACGGTTTCCCCCAGTTTCAAGTTCCTCCCGACCCTCCCCCCGACGGAGCGTTTTCTTTTCGCGGAGCCACCGCCTTTTCTTTTGCTAAAAGAAAAGGCAAGGCAAACGCAACGGTTAAATAGTTTTGCTTCCCATATAGGTACGGCAATCCGCTTTCTGTGTTTTTCATGGATAGCCGTATTTTTTGCGTCTTAAAGGGGGTTTGAGAGTATGAACGACCAAAAAGAGTTCTTGAAAGGCACCACCACGGTAGGCGTCACCTTCGACAAGGGAGTGATCGTGGCAGCCGACAAGCGCGCGACGATGGGCACGTTCATCGCTTCGAAGGAAGTCGAAAAGATACACATGGTGTCCGACAGGATGGCGGTGGCGATGGCTGGCGGAGTGGGCGACGCACAGTCGCTCGTGCGCATGCTCAAGGCGGAACTGGAACTGTACAAGTACCAGCGCGGCGAGCCGCTCTCCGTCGAGGGAGCCGCGACGCTCCTCGCGAACGTGCTTCAGGGGAGCAAGTACTATCCCTATCTCGTCCAGCTCATAGTCGCTGGTTACGACGAAAAACCGCGTCTTTTTGATATCGACCTCGCAGGAGGGCTGCTGCCCGACAAGTACGTGTCAACTGGTTCGGGAAGCGTCGTCGCTTATGGAATCCTTGACGACGGGTTCCGCGACGGCATGGATCAGCAGGGAGCCGCCAAGCTCGCGGCGAAGGCTATAAACTCCGCGATGAAGAGGGACAACGCAACCGGCGAGGGCATCGACCTCATCGTTGTTACAGGCGCGGGGACGAAGCGCTACTCGAAACAGGAAATCGAGGCGCTCATAGAAACGCGCTGAAAGGCGACTGAAAACCAGGACAAACGAATAAGGTAATTATTAGTGACTGTACTGAACAGCAAGGAATTGCAGGCGGCAGTGGAGGAGGTGCTGCCGCCCGAATGCGGGCTCACGAAGATAGAGGTCGAGGGTCCGCAGGTCGTCGTCTACGTCCGCAATATTTCCGCGTTCTACGGCGACGAGAATCTCATCACGAAGCTTGCCGGAAAAGTGCGCAAGAAGGTTCTCGTGCGGGTTGACGCCGCGTCGCTCATGCCGCCCGAAAAGGCGCTCGCGACAATCAAGACGCTCATCCCTCCCGAAGCGGGAGTTGAGCAGGTGCGCTTCGACGCGGTTTTCAACGAGGTGATAATCGAGGCGCTGAAGCCGGGGATCGCGATTGGAAAGGGGGGCTCAGTCCTGAAGAGCGTCATACTCAATACGGGATGGTCGCCCCGCGTCCTGCGCGCGCCGACGACCCCGAGCGAGGTTTCGAAGGCGGTGAGGGGCGCGCTGCTGGCGAACTCGGAGGAGCGCAAGAAGTTCCTGCTTGGGCTTGGGAAGAAGATGTTCATCTCCGAGGGCACGTGCGACTGGATTAAGATTACCGCGCTCGGCGGGTTCAAGGAAGTGGGGCGCTCGTGCATGCTTCTGCAGACGCCGCACAGCAACGTGCTCGTCGACTGCGGAATCAACGCCGACACCAGCGACAAGGAACGCGCTTACCCGTATCTGAACGCGATGAACCTCGCGCTCGAGCAGCTCGACGCGGTGATTGTCTCGCACGCGCACCTGGACCACTGCGGTTTCGTCCCTTACCTGTACGCCTACGGCTACGAAGGACCGACGTATTGCACCCCTCCGACGCGCGATTTGATGGTGCTGCTGCAGCAGGACTGCATCAACGTCATGAACAGCGAGGGCGAAGGCAACGCGCCGTACGGCGAGCGCGAGATAAAGAAGGAGCTGAACCACGTCATCACGCGCGACTACGGCGAGGTGACGGACGTCACGCCCGAAATCCGCTTTACGTTCCACAACGCGGGACACATTCTCGGGAGCAGCAGCGTCCACATCCACGTGGGCGAGGGAATGCACAACATCGTCTACACCGGCGACATCAAGTTCGGACGCACGAACCTGTTCGACGCGGCGGACACGTACTTCCCGCGCATCGAAACGCTGCTCATCGAGAGCACGTACGGCGGGCGCGACGATTTGCAGCCGCGGCTCGACGACGCCGAGGCGCACCTCGTGCAGGCGATACGCAAGACAATCGAACAGCGCGGCAAGGTCCTGATTCCCGTCTTCGCAGTAGGGCGCGCGCAGGAAATCATGCTCGCGCTCGAGTCGCACCTCAAGGACGAGAACATCACCGTCTATATCGACGGCATGAGCAAGGAGGCGTCGGCAATCCACACGATTTACCCCGAATACCTGAGGCGCAACGTGCAGCGCCGCATCCTGCAGAACGACTCGCCGTTCGACAAGGAGATGTTCAAGCACGTGGTTTCCAAGGACAGGAAGGACATCGCAGAGGGCGACGAGCCCTGCGTAATACTCGCGCCGTCGGGCATGCTTTCCGGCGGGACGTCCGTCGAATTCCTGAAGATGATGGCAGGCGACGCGCGCAACGCGCTCGTCTTCGTGGGTTACCAGAGCGCGATGTCGCTCGGCAGGAAGATACAGAACGGCGAGAAGGAAGTGCCGATGCTGAACGAACGCCACAAGGTGGACGCGCTCAAGATAAACCTCGGCATCGACACGATTGACGGGTTCTCGGGACACAGCGACCGCTCGCAGCTTCTCGCTTACGTGCGCAATTTGAGGCCGAAACCGTCGCGCATCCTGACGATGCACGGCGACGAGAACAAGCCCGAGGACTTGGCGCGCACGCTGAACCGAATGATGCACGTGGAAACGAGGGCGCCGATGGACCTCGATTCGATACGCCTGAAGTGAACCCCCTGATGCGATTCGTCATAACTGGTACCCCCGGAACGGGCAAGACGTTTCTCGCGAAGAAACTCGCCGATCGGGAAGGCGCGGAATGCATCGACGTCAAGAAAATAATCGCACAGCACAAGCTCTATCTCGACAAGGAGGGCACCGTCGACATCAGGAAACTGCAGCGCATCCTGCGCCCGATGATGCGCGACGGCAACGTCGTCATCGAGGGACACCTCCTCTGCGAGTTTTCGCTTCCTTGCGAACGGTGCATCGTGCTGCGCTGCGACCCGCTCGTCTTGGAAAAGCGCCTCGAGGAGCGCCGCTATCCGAAGCAGAAAATCATGGACAACCTGCTCTGCGAGGCGCTGGACTACTGCCTCGTGAACGCCGAGCGGCATTACGGGCACGTGACGCAGGTTGATTGCACGCGGATGCCGGCCGCAAAGCGCCTCCTCGACGAAAAAAGCGACGACGTTGACTGGCGCGATGCCCTCGGGACATTGGCGAAAAGGCAAACAACGGGTTTAAAAGGGGCGTCTCTCACTAAATAAACGCCTTAGGGAAGGAGGGTGTAACCCCATGAAGAAGAAAAAGAAGGGCGACGAGGACTGGGAGGACGAGGAGGACTTCGACGAGGAGAACGACTGGTCAGAGGACGAGGACGACTTCTCAGAGGACAACGAGAGCGGCTGATTTCGCGCTTTTACCTGAGTTTGTTTTTATCCTTAAGAACCCTAGCGGAGCCGCTTATTGAAACAAGACGGATGGCGATTCCTTTCCCGTCATGAAAGCGCTTTAACGCCAACGCCGCAGCGACCTGCTCAAGCGACGCAAGCGAACAGGAAGCGAGCGCGGTGCCGCCGCGATAAGCAGCAAGCTTGAAGTTCGCTCCCGACGCGCCGCTCTCGCCCAGAAATGAAAGCACCGCGTCGTTGCAGGCGCGCCTTGTTTCCGCTTCTGAAAGGCCCCCCTGCCCGTCGAACCGCAGTAGCAGCCAGCGCTTCTTTTCACGAATCAACGTACCACTTCCCGAAAGCCCCGAACGCCCTGGCGCGGTGCGAGTACTCCGCTTTTTCCTCCGCCGTCATTTTCGAGAACGTCCTTTTTTCGCCGTCCGGAACGAAGACGGCGTCATACGCCAGCCCCTCCGGAACTGGCGGCACTATCCGCTTCGTAATCCGCCCCCTGCACTCGCCCCTGAAAACGCGCATCCCTCCCTCGTTGACGAAGGCGACGAGCGTCACGAACGCCGCGGCGCGCTTTTTCCCATCAAGCAGCCGCAGCACGCCCTCAAGCCCGATGGCACGCACCATGAACTTGCTGTACGTGCCGGGAAAGTCAGGGAACGCGTCGAGAAAGAGGCACGTGTCCTCCACGACGAGCGGCTTCTTGAAAAGCGCGAACGCGTGCAGCGCCTTGCTTTTCAGCGCCGCCCCCTGGCTCAGCGACTTCACCTCGTCGAGTTCCGCATCGCCGACGTCGACGCGAATGGGCGCGAGCAGCTTCCGCACCTCGTCCGCCTTGCCCCTGTTTCCGGTTACGAAAAGGACGCTCTTCATTCCAAAAACCTCTTCGGCGTTTCCGTTATCGACGCAGCCGCCTGCTGCCGCGTCAGGCCGAGGAACTGCGCAATTGCAATTACCTCGCGCGGCGTTTTCACGTCGAGCGCGTCCTGGCCGCGGCTCGTGAAGACGAAGGGGATGCGCCTCTTGACGCAAGCCGAAAGGAACGAACGGTAAGCCGCCATCAGTTTGGGGCGCGATTGCGGGGGCGCGTGAAGAAGCGGACGAATCGGAAACTCGAAAACGTGCTCCCGCTCCTTCGCGACGGCCAGCAGTTCGCGGTTGCCCCGGCCGAACGATTCGTGAAAAAGCACGAGCGCGCCTTTTTCGGATGCGAGGCGCTTCGTGACGCGCGCGTTCTCACCCTCGACCGCAGGCGTAGCAAGCGCAACGCTCCATCCGAGCAGCTTGGCCGCGTCCGCGCAGTTTCCGGCATTGAGGTCGTCGAAATGCATAAGTAATAAGTTTAAAAGAAGTCGCCTTTAAAGGATGTGGAAGGTGATTTGGTGAAGAAGATTCTCGTTTTGCTTTTCGCGGGTTTCCTGCTGTTCGGGTGCGTCTCGCAGCCCCCTGCGGCAACGCCGACGCCCACGGCGGTGCCGACGGCTACCATTGCGCCGACGCCGACTCCCACTGCGGAGCCCACCGTCGCCCCGACTGCAACACCCACGGCGGTTCCGACTGCTGAGCCTACAGCCGTTCCTTCGCCCTCACCTTCCATCGAGAGCATCCAGTCCATGAAGTCGAAGATAGAGGGCGCGGCGCTCATGACGTTCAACAGGACGATGAGGCTGGACGACGGTCAGCCGCCCGGGCTGAGGTACGCGCTTTACGACTTCTCGGCGCCGCTCGCTGTCAAGATAGTCCTGACGGCTTCGAACAACAACGCATGGGGCGCGTTCGACAACCTCGTGACGGAGTACGGCATGACGACGAACCGCAGCAAGCGCATAAGCAAGACGGTGAACCGCTTCAGCGCGGTGAAGACGGACACCGACGCCGCGATGGAGTGCTACAACTGGACGTACAAGATAGAATACTGGGTTTCGCAGCCCTGGGAGCAGAACCACCCGTACATGAGCGGCACCGAGGAAGTGGACGACCTCACCGCCCGCCTGATTGACATCTGCCCCTAACGGCTGACGATATTCGGAACGGTTTTCCCGAAATAGGGTTCAGCGAGCGCGAAAATCCTCAGAAGGCGGTTCACGTGCGCGTCCCTCTCGATTATCCTTCGATTCAGCGTACCGGTGAAGCCGTTGAACCTCGCGGCATTTTCGCTGGCAATGCGGATTCCCATGGGGGATATACGCAGGAAGAAAAGCAGCGAAATCGGGTGGTCGGTTTGCACCGGCAGGTAATCTCCGACTTCCATTTTGCCGTATTTTTTTCTGTATTTTACAAGCTCGTTCTTGGCGAATACGGCGTGATTGAGCACACGCCCAAGCGCTCCGCGCACTTCTTCTGGAAAGTAACCCATCGCGGGAAAAAATTCCCCTTGCGTTATGCTTTCATTCCTTAGGACGCGAGCATAAAGCACGGCGCCTAGCGTCTCCAGCTTCTCGGGGGCATAATAGACGAGAAGGTTGCCAACTGCATTGCGCAAATCCATCCTATAAGTGGGTAGTTTTTCTGAACTGGAACTTTTTACACGCGTGTTCGGGTTATGCAGCGGGAAGTACTCCGACACATTCTGTATAATTTGGTCGCGTTTTTTCTTAGGCAGAGCCAAAAACTCCTCGCGCGGCCTAATTGACGACTCGAAAAGCGAAAGATTGAGGTCGGGGGGCTTGCGCTTTGCCATGAAGAAAAACAGGGGGGCGGCGCTTAAATTACTTTATCTTGGCGTCGTACTTGCCCGCAGCCACGTCCGCTATGAAGTCGCGCGGGTTCTTGCCGTCAACAGTCGCGCCGAGCGACAGGCACGTGCCCGCAACCTCCTTCACTGCTGCCTTTAAATCGCGCGCGAGCATCGCGTCCTGCTTCATGCGCGCGATTTTGACGCACTGTTCCGCCGTAAGGTTGCCTATCGCCTTCTTGCCCTTTGCGCCCGCCTCCTCCTTCACCGGCGAGGACAAGCCGAGCTCCCTCTTCACGAGCCCGCTCGTCGGCGGCGTTCCGACGGAAATCTCGAACGTCCTGGTCGCCTTGTCCACGATAACCTTCACCGGAACCGTCATGCCAGCGAAGTCCTTCGTTTTTTCGTTTATAGCCGCGATTACCTGCCCGATGTTCACTCCGGCGGGACCGAGTGCGGGACCGAGAGGCACGCCTGCGCTTGCCTTTCCGCCTTCGACCATCGCGGGTATCGTCATCTTTGCCATGTAAACCAACCCCTAGAAGCTGCCGATTTTTTATGAAGGGCGTTAAATAAAACCCTTTCTTTAACGCTTCTTCCTGCTCAAGGCGTAGAACGCTCCCGCGCCCGCGAGGACGACGAGCAGCAGGCTCATCTCGGGCACCGCCTCGACAAGCACGCCGTTCTTGAACACGCACTGCGCAGCCACGTCGTAGGCGGGCGAGTATGCCTTGATTACGTAGTCGCCTCCTTGGCCGGTGTCGACGACAACCCGGTGCAAACCCGACGAGCAGACTATGAAGGTCGCCGTGCCTGGGATGGTGCCGTTTATCGTCACGGTGGTCGTGAGCGAGTTGTCGCATGCCGCCTTGCCAGAGGCGAGCAGCGACGCGCTGAACTCGGCTGTTGGCGCGCTAAGCGTCTTCGGGCAGTCGAGCGAGAGCATCGTCGCGGGAGTGCGGCCGCGCGGGGTTGTCGGCGCAACAGACGGCATCAATGTTGCGGTTGCCTTCGGAGTCGGCGAAGCTGCGCCTGCGCCGCGCTTTACCGTCCCGTTGCCCCAGATGTCCGTTCCGCTCCATCCGCCCTGGTCCGCTCCTCCGGAGCTTCCGTCGGTTCCGCCGCTCCCCTCGCCCGTCCAGTGCTCTACCCGGAACGGCACGGAGGCGGTTGCCGAGAGGCTGCCTGCCGTGCACGTGACGGAAACCTCGTACGTCTGCCCGAGTTCAAGCCCCGTAAGGTTGCCCGGGAAGTTCGTCGACTGCGCGTTGTTCACGCTTCCGAGGGAAACGGACTCGCCGTCGTTGAGTTTGCGCGAGCACGCGTACTGCAGGAACGAGCCGCTGACGCTGAAGTTCAGGTCAATCGTCGTCTGGTCGTAGTACACCTTGTTCACTGGACTCGATATCACGGGCTTGTTGATGAACGGCTGCGACGCATCCTTGTAGGAGAACTGGATTGTGTCGGAATCTTTCCACTCCTGCGTCGTCCCTG
>PEXZ01000012.1 GCA_002763345.1 Candidatus Micrarchaeota archaeon CG08_land_8_20_14_0_20_59_11 | reverse complement strand
GTAACAAATAGGTGGGTGGTTTGTCCATGAAGTATGCAGTCGTAGCAGTCCTTGTCCTATTCGCTTCCATGCTCGCCGCGTCGCCGCTGGTGCTGGCGCCTACCGAGGTGTCCGCAGACGCGTGCATCTGCGACACTGAGCTCGTTGTTTTCACCGCGAGCAACCCCGCGCCTACTGCGGACAACTATTCGTTCTCGATTACGTCGTCCGTACCGTGGGGAGTAGTGGCTCCTTCGCTCGCCGTAATCGGCGGGCAGGGTTCCCTTCCGTTGTACGCCTACCTGACGCCGTCTTGCTTCGCGTCTCCCGGGAATTACGACTTCACGCTCAAGGGGCAGTCTTCGGATTATAATGCCAACGCGCACGTCGCGCTCCGCGTAACGCCCTGCGTCACCCTGCAGGACGCGAGCACGGAAAGCAAGACGATGTGCCTCGGCGAGAAGCACGCCTACAAGGTGCTCCTGCGCAACAAGAGCAGGACCGCGGCGAAGAACTACACCATCATACTTACGGGAGACGCCTCCGCTGCGGCAACGGCGCCGCAGAAGGTTTTCGTCCCCGCAGTCGGCGAAACCGCGTTTGATATTTCGCTCGATTCCGCCAAGCTTTCGGGAACCGGAACGAAGACGCTGAACGTCCGTGCGGTTTCAATATACGAGGTTACGGGGCAGCCCACGAACGACGAGGGCACGCTTTCGATGCAGTTCATAATGAACAACTGCCAGCAACTCGACTTCAATTTCCCGAACCTCGGCGGCAATGCAATCGAGAAGTGCGCGGAGACGCCCTTCTCGACGCCGATGGTTGTCACGAACGCGGGGCCGCTCGGCGACACCGTAACGCTTTACACGAACGCTTCGCAGGCAACAGTCCCGCGCACGCTTGAAATCGCATCGGGCGGGACGCAGCAGACGCAGCTCACGATTGCGGCGAACACGGGCACCTTCACGCTGAAAGTAAGCGCCGCCTCCAAGTACGGCGCGGTTCGCGAGAAGACGCTCGAGGTCGTGTCGAAGACGTGCTTCGGAGTGAACGTCGACGTCATGCTCCCGAACAACACCTGCTCCGACACCGAGCACGCGTTCCCCGTGAAGATAAGGAACACGGGCGCCGCGCCGCAGCTCTTCAATCTTTCCGTGAAAAATATGGACTTCGTCGCGCTCCAGCCGGCTCAGGTTTTCCTCAACCCCGGCGAGGAGAAGGAGGTCAAGCTCCTGATTTCCTCGGGCATGAAGGACGGCAAGTACGAGCCGATTGTTTCCGCGCGCTCGGAAATGTCCTACGGCGAGAACAAGACTTACATATTCCTCGAACGCTGCTACGGCGTGCGCCTCAGCGGAGAGAACGACTGGATTTGCCAGTGCTCCGACAAGGCGTTCCCCTTCAACGTCATCAACATCGGCACGCAGTCTGACTCCTACCTGCTCTACCGCGTGGACGGGCCCGAATGGATACAGCAGGATTTGCTTAACGGCTCCGTGCTGGACATCGAGGGCAGGAGCAGGCGGACCGTGAACCCCGTTGTCTTTACGTGCGACGCGGACCCGCTGAAGTACAAGTTCACCTTCGCCGTTTCCTCGGTGTCGCGCAACGTCAGCGACAAGCTCTGCGTGAACATCACCGTCTATTCGAAGGCGGTGTGCTACGTGGCGCGCGTCGCCGGACCCGACACCGAAGTAGTCGAGGAGTGCGCATCCACCATCATTCCGGTCACGATACAGAACACGGGCTTGCTGAAGAACGCGTACGCGCTCGACGTCGAAGGCCCGACGTGGGTGAACGTGACGCCCGATTTCGTGCTTCTGGAAAAGGCGGAGGCGCAGGTAGTCTACCTTTCCGCGTCGCCGCCCCTGAACGAGGCGAACAAGTCCTACACAATCAAGATAATCGCGACGTCGAAGGGAGTAGTCTCCACGAAGGAGATTACGCTCAACGTCGTGGGGCAGGGCGAGAAAACCACGCCGACGCCGAAGCTCGAGGTGATGCCGCTGGACGTATCCTACGCCGCGGGTTCGCTGCGCTTTAAGTGCGCCGACGGCGCGCTCGTCAGCGTCAAGTCGCCCTCGAACAAGACGTCCGCCGCGACGTGCGTGAATGGTTCCGCCACGCTTGGCGCAGGCGAGTACGGCGTGTACTCGATTGCCGTGACTAAGGCCGGCTTTGTCCCGATAACGACAACGTACGAGGCGAAGAAGCCCGCGCCGTCGTCCGGCATGTTCCTCGCGAGCACCACCGCGCTCTGGATTGCAGGCGCGCTGCTCGTGGCGCTCGTCGCATACGGCGCGTATTCCGTGATGGGCCGAAAGAAGGCGAAGTAACCGCAACAATCCTTTTTTATTCCTTTTTCCCCTTCTACTCTTTCGGGGGGCTATCATGAAGACCGTCACCATCGTCACGGAGGACCGAGTCGGGTTGCTTGCCGACGTAAGCGGCATCCTCGGCGACAACCGCATCAACATTTCCTCGATATCCGCCGAGGCGCACGGCAAGACGAGCGTGCTTAACATCGTCACCGACAATCCCGCCAAGGCGAAGGCGGTGCTGAAGAAGGCGGGCTACGACGTTTCCGACTTCGAGATGGTGGTCGTCCGCCTCAAGAACAAGGCCGGCGAGCTGGCGCGGTTCACGCGCGAACTCGCGGAGAACGGTGTCGACATCAGGAACGCCTACCAGTTCCCCGCGGACAGGGGCGAGGCGGTGTTCGGCTTCGAGACGAGCAACGTCCCCAAGGCGAAGAAGGTAGTCGCCTCGTTTTCGTAGGGGGGTGCGCACTAGGCATTAAAACCTGTTCCTCCTATTGATACCCATATGGACTTGGGCGCGGGCATACGCAAGGCGCTGGCGCGCATCACTGGCGCGGCGCTAGTTGACGAAGCCGCAGTGAAGGAACTCGTGAAGGAGTTGCAGCGCGTCCTCATCTCCAACGACGTGAACGTGCGGCTCGTGATGGAGCTCACCAAGCGCATCGAGGAGCGCGCGCTGAAGGAGAAGCAGCTTCCCGGGCTTAGCCAGCGCGAACACGTGGTGCGGGTCGTCTACGACGAGCTGCTGCGTGTAATCGGCGAATCCTACGTGCCGAAGCTCGGCAAGCAGCGCATCCTCATGCTCGGGCTTTACGGCGCGGGCAAAACCACCACGATAGCGAAGCTAGCCAAGTTCTACCAATCGAAGGGGCTCAAGGTTGCGGTAATCGCGGGCGACGTGCACCGCCCCGCTGCATTCGAACAGCTCCACCAGCTCAGCGCGCAGGCGAAATGCGGATTCTATGGCGAGAAGGCCGAGAAGAATGCCGCGAAGATTGCCGTCGACGCCCTGCGCTCCGACAACAACAAGCACGACGTCCTCATTTTCGATTCCGCAGGCAGAAGCGCCATGGACGCCGCGCTAATCAAGGAACTGCAGGACGTGAAGGACGCCTTCAAACCCGACGAGACGTTCCTCGTCGTGTCCGCGGACTTGGGGCAGGTGGCTGGAAAGCAGGCGAAGGAGTCCAACGATTCCGTAGGCGTTTCAGGCGTAGTCATAACGAAGATGGACGGCTCCGGAAAGGGAGGCGGCGCGCTCAGCAGCGTCGCCGTATCCGGCGCCCGCGTTGCATTCATCGGAACAGGAGAAAAAATCGGCGACCTCAAGCCGTTCGACAGCCAGGGATTCGTCGCGCAACTCACGGGCTTTCCCGACTTGCCCGCACTGATGGAGAAGGTGCGCGAGGCGTCCGACGAAGAAGCGCTCCAGAAGGCGATGGAGGGCGGCGAGCTCAATTACGAAACCTTCCTCGCGCAAATGCGTGCGATGAAGCGCATGGGTCCCCTGAAGCAAATCATGCAGATGCTGGGCGCGTACGACCTGCCCGAGGAGATGCTAGGAAAAAGCGAGGAGAAGATGAAAGCGTTCGAGGCGGCGGTGCTGAGCATGACGTCGAAGGAGCGCAAGAACCCCGACTTGATGAAGGCAAAGGTGCGGCAGGAGCGAGTTGCGAAGGGCGCAGGATTGAAGCCCGACGACGTGCGCGACCTGGTCAATAATTTCGAGCGCGTGTCCAAGATGATGAAGCAGCTGGGAAGGAACCGCGGACTCCTGAAGCAGTTGGAGAAAAAATTCGGCGGCAAGCTGAAGTAATGCCGCCGCTTGTTTTGCCGTCTGCTCGCCAGCCGCGCAACAATCCGCGCCTGCACTGTTCCCGTGTCCCACTGGAACCTCCTGACAGTGGAAAGCCGCCGTCTGTTTTTGTTTATTAAGCGCACTGGGGAAGCCCTCTTTCCGAGGTGATGGCGGAATGAGAATCGATGTGACGCGCTTGTGCTACGGCGAGATTCAGAGGGCTTTCAAGGGCGTGCGGCTGTGCGGACTGGCGCGTCAGGACGACAGGGTGTTCGTCGAGACGGTGTGACGCGGTTTTTAAATCAATCGCCTTTTTAAACCGTCCAGCCGTCCTATTGCTGGTATTTGCGTTGTCAATGGCAAGGGAGGATGGTTTGGCATGAACAGGTTACTGGCGGGTTTGCTCGTTCTGGCTTTGGTTGCGGGTTCAGTTTCGGCGGTCGACCACTTGGTCGTCGTGGACCATGCAACCTATATGCCCGCAAACACCACCGCGAACTTCACCACGAACATCGGCAACTGGTCGCAGAACTACACCCTTTATGCGTACGTTAACTATTCCGGCGAAAGCCCGCAGAGCTGGTGGTTCGCAGTTGATTTCAACATGCCCTACGGCTTCCAGCCCTACCGCGCAGCTGACTGCAACGGCTCAGGGGGGTTCAGGCCGGTAAACTACTCCAGGGACCCGTACGGAATGACGGACTATAACTCTCGGGTTGCCTGCCAGATAAACTATACCGACTGGAACGCCAACTTCACCAACGTTTCCGTAAAAGTCACCGCGAACGTGTCCGCCCTGAGCGACGTCAACACAACTGTGCCGACCTACTTCTGGATAAACCTTACCACAAACGCCACGGGTTTCGGCGCGAACAACGTGACGGTGAATTCTACGCCAGCGGCGCACTACAGAACAGACTATTACGTGAATCCGCGCCCGTATGCCTACGCCCTGAACCCCGAGTCCTCCACCAACGCGACGTTCTGGATAACCGGCTGGAACCAGACGCGCGCGACGTACAGCATGGACACGCCGATAATGGCGTTCAACCAGACGTCCAAGCGCCCAGAAGCGCGGAACAACTCGGTCGGCGCGCTGATGTATATGCCTGGCTCGATGATGGAGCGCCCGAGCTATAACGAGCTTTGGACGTACAACCTCACGTTCTCGCTCAGGAACATGCTGAGCAGTAACGACATGCTCTTCAGGATCTGCTCGCCAGTGAACAACTCCTTTGGTCAAGATCAGACGCTCATGCCCATCCTGATCCGCAACGAGACGCAGTGGGACTTTTTCACGAACGAATCGTTCAATATGACGATAGGCGTTCCCTCACAGTCAGGTTTCACCATCCAGATAGGCAACCTCATGACGAACTCCTCCTGGGCGGCGGAGAACGGCCTGAACATGACGTTCAGGCTGGACGACCAGAGCGACTGCGCTAACGGCGGGCTGTTCATGGTAAACACGGGCAACGCTACGCTGGCGAACAACACCGATGTAAGCGTTTTTCTCACGATGCAGAACATTACTGCCGGGCAATACTATGGCGAGTCCTCGCCGATATACGTCGGATGGCAGAACATCGGCGGCGGGTTCGGTCCGGGCGTGGCTCCGGCGTTCGGGCAGAACATAACCTACGAATATACCGCGAGCATATTAAACCTCCTCGACAATTACACGCTCAACAACCTGACAATACGGTTCTTCCTTCCGGAGAACGTCACGCCCTTCATGTCGGGGACGCCCAACACCTCCACGTTCAACATAAGCAGCAACATGGGCATGTACTGGAACGAGTCGGACGGAGTCGGCAACTGGACGTACGACGGCGTCGCCGTGCGCACTAACTGCACGAACCAGACCGACAAGATGCCGGGTTCGCCGAACTACAACGGGATAATGATGATGTGCCTGCGGATTTACGAGTTGCAGCTCGTCTCCGCCTCCTTCGGCAACTGGCTTCCACATTCCGATGCTTCTAACGTGACCCTGAAATTCAACGCAACGATGTCCTTCCCTGCGCTTGAGGAAAACGCCAACACGCCCGCCTCCGTCGGCAGCAGCAACTACTACAATGCCTCCTTCTCGTCGTCGGTGCAGACGAACCTCGACCTTACCGCCAAGGTGCCGGGCATCGCGAGCGCTGGCTGCGCGAATACCGTCGTGATTCTTGACGGCCAGACGCTGACGTGCAACTCGAACTACACCCTAGGAAGCCTTACCCTGCTGAATACGGGTTCGGGTTCGCACTCGCTTTCAGTGAGCTATTCCATACCAGCGATAACTGGGGTTGGCGGCGGAACAACTCAGGACTGCGGTTCGTGCGCCCTTGACGGCGTCTGCCGCTCCTGCTGCGCCTCCGATCCGGACTGCCCCGCAGGGGCGACGCCTGCTCCGACGCCTGCGGGCGCAGGGGTTCCAACGCCGACTGTTCTCGAGATAACGCCGACGCCCTCGGTTTCCGCCGGGGAAACGCCGACCGAGACGTCGTCCGAGGAAACAGGCGCGGAAACGCCTTCAACCGAGCTTTCCTCCGCGAACGCGTACATCAGGGACGCCAGGACGGGAATGCTCGACGCACAGGTGAAGGGCTACGACGTGAGCGACGTCCAGCGCCTCATAGGGCTCGCTGAACAGGCGCGCGACGGCGGCGACTACGCCTTGGCGAAACAGTACGCGCAACAGGCGCAGGACCTCGTCAGCGCGAAGATGAGCGCGCAGCTCCAGAAAGCAGGGGCTGCTGACTGGATGCCGATTGCGGCGGTGCTCGCCGTTCTCGTAATCGGCGGCGCGTGGTATTTCTTCGGCAGGAAGAAATAGCGTTTGTTTTTATTTTCCCCTTTCTTTTAGTTTCCATGCTTAGTTTGGCGGCGGTACGCGTGTGCATCGCGGTTCTCGGCTGCGGCGTCGCCGCTTGGCAGGATGCGAAAACCAGTTTCATAGACGACAAGATACTGTACGGCATGATTGCGGTCGGCGTCCTGCTCGACATCCTCACGTTCGACGTCCCCTTCATAACGCAAACCGCGATTCTTCTCGGCGTCATCGCGCTTTTCGGGCTCGTGTGCTGGAAGGCGGGGCAGTTCGGTTCAGGGGACGTCCTCCTGTTCTTCGGAATCGCCGCGCTGCTTCCCATGAACCCGACGCTGTTCCCGCAACTCATGCCGCCGTCGTACCTGCTCGTGCTTCCCTTCATACTCAGCGTTTTCGTGGCGGCGTCGTTCTACGCGACGCTTTTCACCGCAGTCAATTACGCGGCGATGCTCGTCAGACGCAAAAGCCCGTCCCTCCGTTCATGGCGGCTTTACGCGATGGCCGCGGCGTGCGCGTTGTTCGCAGCGGGAATAATCGCTTTCGGGCTCGGCTTGCTGCAGACGCTGGCGCTTCTCACGTTCGGATTCTGCGCGTTCTTCCTCCTGCTTTTCAAGCAGCAGATATCCGACGAACTGCTCATCAGGCGCGTCCCGTTGCGCGCGGTTGAGGACGAAGACGTCCTCGCGCTCGAGCGCATGCCGAAGAAGCTGCATTTCGGCAAGCTCGCGACGAAAGAGGTGCTCGCGAAGCTGCGCAAGGCGGGCGCGACGCATGTCTTCGTCTACGGGCACCTGCCGCGCTTCGGGCCGTTCGTCCTCGTCGCGCTCGTGACGTGCCTGCTCGTAGGCGACATGCTGCTCTTTTTGGTGTTTCATTGACTGGACGCATGCGGCGGCATGCGTCATACCGAGATGTTTTAAAGAGCGCGCCGATTGCTTTCTACATGCCGTCGCACGCAATAGACGCCGTCGCCGAGAAGGTTTCCAAAAAAATAACGCCGACGAAGTCCGAGGCGGATTCCGAGAAGGCGTTCGCGGCGGGGGTTTCCGCGGCGCTTTCGAAAAACCTTCCGAAGCAGTGCCGCATGTGCTTCGTCGGCTCGGCAGCGCGGGACACGGGTTTGCGCGGCGGCAATGACATCGATTTGTTCGTTTCGTTCCCGCGCTCCTTCTCGAAGGAAGAGATAGTCGCGAAAACCTTCAAGGCGACGCGCAGGGCGCTGAAGGCGAAGTGGGAGAAGCACTACGCGGAGCACCCGTACCTGCAGGCGCAGCACGGCGCGTTCAGAGTGGAGGTAATCCCGTGCTTCGAAACGTCGCCGCACGAGGAACTCAAGAGCGCGGTAGACCGTTCGCCGTTGCACATGGACTATCTGCAGAAGCGCCTCACGGAAACGCAGCGCCGCGACGTGCGCGTGCTGAAGCAGTTCCTGAAGAATGCGGGACTCTACGGCGCCGAACTCCGCGTGCAGGGTTTCTCGGGATTGGTGTGCGAATACCTCGTCCTGAATTACCGCTCCTTCAGGAACCTGGTCGAGGCAGCCGCGCAGTGGATTCCGCCGGTTGTCGTGGACATGGAGGGGTACTACGCGGAACGCAGGCATCCCTTCGCCGAACCGCTCGTCGTGATAGACGCAATAGACAAGAACAGGAACGCGGCGGCAGTCGTATCCGAAACCAACCTCTGCAAATTCATTGCGCTCTGCCGCGCGTTCCGTTCAAAGCCGTCGGTGTCGTTCTTCTTCGGAAAACGCAGGAAGCATTCCGCCTCGGAAATTTCGCGCGCCCTGCGGAGCAGGGGTACGGCAATCGTCATTCTGAAGATTGCCGCTCCAAAGCTCGTCGAGGACATCCTTTACCCGCAGTTGCACAAAACCGAGCGCGCGCTCAGCCGCCATCTCGCGCTTCAGGATTTCAGGATGCTGGGAACCGCCTCCTTCATGGCGGAGGATGGCGCTTTCTTTGTCGTCGAGTGCGAGTCGGCGGAACGCCCGCGCCTGAAGCGCGTGCAGGGACCGCCAGTGTCGGCAGCGAAGGCAGTTGCGGATTTCGTGCGCGCGCACAAGGCCGCGCACCGCGGACCTTACATCGAGGGAGGGCGCGTGTTCGCGGAAAGGCTGAGGGCGGTAACCTTCCTCGAAACCGAAATCGGGGCGCTTCTCCGCAGCCCCGAATCCTGGGGAGCCGCGTCGCATTTCGTGAAGCCGCTGAAAAAGGCGAAGTTTGCGCCGCCGCTATCGCTGAAGGCGGAGGCGATGCAGGGGTTAGCCGCGTACCTGTTCAGGCGCGAATCGTGGTGGTAGTCAGGGCGTGAGCACTACCTTGCCGCATTCGCCCTTTCGCATCAGTTCGATGCCTCTGCCGAAGTCCTCCAGCCGCATCTCGTGCGTCACAATCTTCCCCAAATCCACCTTTCCGGACTCCAGCAGGGCGCGCGTGCGGTACCACGTGTCCCACATGCGGCGGCCGTTCACGCCGTGAACGGTGCAGCCCTTGAACACCACGTTCTCAGCCCAGTCGAACTCGAACGGCTTCTTCGGAATGCCCAGGAACCCGACCTCGCCGCCCGGGCGCAGCGACTTGAATCCCTGAGTAATCGCCTGCGGGCTGCCGCTCATTTCGATATATACGTCGGTTCCGTGGCCGTCCGTCGCGCCCAGTACTTCCTTCACCACATCATCCGCCTTCGGGTTCAGCACCAGGTCGGCGCCGTTCCTTTCCGCCATTTTTCCGCGGTACTCGCTCGGATCCACCGCGATTACCTTGCTCGCGCCGTACGCCTTGCAGACCTGCACCGCGCACAATCCGATTGGTCCCATGCCAAAGATTGCCACGTTCGCGTCGCGCACGTTGCAGTAACTGATAGTGTGCACCGCGTTGCCGAGCGGCTCCTGCGCGCTCGCGTGCTTGGGATTGATTTTCTTGGAGTTCTTCCACGCGTTGGCGGCCGGAATCGCGGCGTACTCGGCGAAGCACCCGTTCACGTCGACGCCCAGAATCTTCACGTTCTCGCAGATGTGGCTGTTGCCAGTCTTGCACTGGAAGCACTGGCCGCACGCGATGTGCGTCTCAGCCGAAACGAAATCGCCCACCTGGACGCCTTCGGCGCCGGGCCCCAGCTCGATGACCTCTCCCGCGAACTCGTGCCCGTACAGCAGCGGCGGCTTGATTCGGTTCTGGGACCACTCGTCCCACTCCGTGATGTGCAGGTCCGTGCCGCAAATCGACGTGGCTTTCACCTTCACGAGGATTTCCTTCGGCCCCGGCTTCGGCTGCGCAACGTCCACGAGCTCGAATCCGGGCTTCGGTTCGCGTTTCATTATCGCCTTCATAGAATCACATCCTTATTTGCGCGCAAGCCGTTTAAAGCATGACGCGTTACGACAATCGTCGTGCTAGCAAGTGTTAAATCCTTTTCCCGCTTCCTTATTGCGGGATTAACTTACGGGGTTTTGAGGAGGGGGGTTTGAAATGGTCAAGAGGAATCCGACGGCGTTTCTCGGCGAGGAAGTGAAGTCGCTGAAGGAGAAGAACCTGTTCTGGCACGTGCGCGTGCTGGATTCTGCGAGCAAGCCGCGCGCAATCGTCGAAGGCAAGAAGGTTATTTTGCTCAACTCCAACAATTACCTGAACCTGGCGACCCACCCCAAGGTGGTCGCTGCGGCCGTTGCGGCCACTCAAAAATGGGGCGCCGGAGCCGGCGCAGTGCCCGTGATTTCCGGCACGAATCGGCTCGAACGCGATTTTGAGGAAAAGCTCGCGAAGTTCAAGGGCGTCGAGTCCGCGCTCGTGTGCCAGACAGGTTTTGCGGTGAACGCGGGCCTGATTCCGCAGCTGGCAGGCCAGGGCGACGTCATAATAAGCGACGAGTTGAACCACGGGAGCATCATTGACGGCGTGCGGCTGACCAAGGCAGAGCGCGCGGTTTACAAGCACGCGGACGCCGAGGATTTGCGGGTCAAGCTCAAGGAGGCGGACGGAAAGGGCGTAAGGCGCATCCTCGTGATTACCGACGGCGTGTTCTCCATGGACGGGGACATCGCACCCATGCCCCAAATCGTCGAGGCGTGCGAGGAGTACGGCGCCATGGTATTCGTTGACGACTGCCACGGCGAAGGCGTGCTCGGAAAGGGCAGGGGCATCGTCAGCCACTTCAAACTGCAGGGCCGCGTGCACGTGGAAGGCGGCTCGCTGGGCAAGGGGTTCGGGACGTTCGGAGGCACGATATGCGGAAGCCGCGACCTGATTGAGTTCGCGTTCAACAAGTCGCGCACGTGGCTGCTCTCCACTGCGCAGCCGCCCTCGGTGATGGGTGCGTCCATTGCCGCGCTTGACGTGATTGAAACCGAACCGCAGCACGTGGAAAACCTGTGGAAGAACACGGAGTACTTCAAGAAGCGCGCGAACGAAATCGGCTTCGACACCGGCATGTCGCAGACGCCCATCATCCCGCTGATGATTCGCGACTCGGGAAAGGCGCAGGAAATGGCGCGCATCGTTTTCGACCGCGGCGTTTTCGCGACGCCCATAGTCTACCCGATGGTCGCGCAGGACAAGGCTCGAATTCGCGCCCAGATGAACGCGGGACTGACGACAGAGGATTTGGACGAGGCGCTTGCGGCGTTCGAGTACGCGGGCAGGAAGGTCGGCGTGCTCTAGCGGCAGGTGTTCCATGCGCTTCCTCGCAGACGTGATGCTGGGGCGTCTCGCGCGATGGCTGCGCCTGCTCGGCAAGGAAACGTTTTACGCCGACAAGAAATCCGCCGACGACGAAATCATCCGCCGTGCGATGAGCCTCGGCGCAGTCCTGCTGACGCGGGACGGACTGCTCGCGGCGAAAGCCGGGGATTACGTCCGCGTCCTCCGGCTTTCCTCGAACGATTCGCTGGAGCAGTTGTGCGAGACCGCCCGCGTCTTCAAATTCAGGATACCGAAAAACATTCCCGAAACGAGATGCGCCAGATGCGGCGGGAAACTGAAACGCGTAGCCAGGAGTGCGGTCAAATCGCTCGTCTATCCGCGCGTCTATGCGCGGTGCCGCGTCTTCCGCCGCTGTTCCTCGTGCGGGCAAATCTACTGGCGCGGAACGCACGTCTCGGAAATCAGGAACACGCTCAGGAGATTAGCCCCACTTCCTCGACCTGAACCTCGGAAACGCCCTCCACGCCGCGTGCAATCTCCTCGAAGTCCTTCGCGTCCTTGTCCTCGCATACGAAGGATGCCTTGATTACCTTCGTGCCGAAGACATAGTCCTCAACCTTCGCGGAGTTGCATCCGCCAATTTTTTTCACGCGTTCGCACAGCGCGTTCACTTCGACGCCCTCGTCGGGCGAAATCCTCAGCAGCGTCAGTACCTTTCCCATCGAATCACCTTCCTTTTCTCAGAACTCTTGTGCCGCGAAAGCCTTTTCTCGCGGACTACGAGCGCTTTCGGCGCAGCCCTCCTTATCGCGGGCAAATCCGCCTTCTGGTCGTAGCCGAGAACAACAACGTCGGGTTTTATCCTGCGCAGAACCGAGAGCAGGTCGCTCTTTTCGCCCAGCACGACTTCGTCAATGCACCTCATTTCCTTCAGGAATTCCATGCGTTCCTTTTCCGTGTAAAACGGCTCCCGCTTCTTTATCCTCCTGATGTTCCCATCCCGCGCCACCACCACGTAGAGCCTGCCGCGCTCTTTCGCCTTTTTCAGCAGGCGCACGTGTCCGAGATGGAGCGGGTCGAACGCTCCACACACGACAACCTTCTTCATGTTCTCACAAGACGCCGCTTTCTTTTGGCGCGGAGTGTAATATGCCCGCGGAAAGAAAGCAATGCAACGGGCCAGCAGGGATTTGGACCCTGATCTCAAGCTCCGCAAGCTCGCATGCTATCCAGGTTATACCACTGGCCCTCGGACTATTATTTTGAAGTTACTGCTTTTAAGCACGAACCCTCTATTGTTTTTTCATGCGCTACCCTTCTAAACGGCGCGCGCCGTACGGGAAATTCGCCGCGTGCGGCGGCACGTTCGACCGCCTGCACGACGGGCACAAGGCGCTGCTGCTAAAGGCGTTCTCGTCGGCGGAGCGCGTGCTGGTCGGAGTCACGTCGCAGGACTTTGCGGAGAAAAAAACGCTCGGAGAAATAATCCAGCCCCTCAAGGAAAGGAGGACGGCGGTTGCCGCATTTCTTTCATCGAAGCGGCTTTTGTGGCGCGCATCCCTTACGGAAATCTCCGACGAGTACGGTCCGCTTCTTTCGGCGCGCTGCCCCTGCGACTGCATCGTCGTTTCCCCCGAAACGCTCCCAGGCGCGCGCCGCGTCAATTCCGCGCGGCGGCGCAAGCGCCTGCCGCGGCTGCCAATCGCCGTCTGCCGGCTCGTGCTCGCAGCAGACCGCAGGCGCATCTCCTCGATGCGCGTGCGCATCGGCGACTGCAACAGGGCGGGCGCAGTCTTCTTCAAGAGCGCGAAGCCGTTCACGCTCGGGCCGCGCCTCCGCACAATCCTGCGCAAGCCCTTCGGCAGTTTTTTCCCGACCGCCGCCTCTGCGTCCGCATTCATACGCCGTACGAAGCCCACGAAGCTCGTTCTGGTGGGCGATTTGACGTCGAGGGTTCTGGCGCGCCTGAAGCCCGACGTGTGCGTAATCGACGGGAAGATAATGCGGAAAAAGGTGCCGCGCATGCGATTCGGCGAGAAAACCGTATCGGTGCGCAATCCCGCGGGCAGGATAACGCCCGTCCTTTACTCCGCGTTGCGAAGCGCGCTGCGCGACGGCCGCGTTCTCGTCTCCGTTTTAGGCGAAGAGGATTTGGCGGTTCTTCCCGCGGTGCTCTTCGCTCCGCTGGGTTCCGCCGTTGTTTACGGGCAACCGCCTTCGCGCGGCTCCCGCCCGCCGGGGCTCGTCGTCGTCACCGTGGACGAGGCGAAAAAGCAGCAGACGTTGCGGATTCTCAGGGCCCGCTGAATCCGCACTTCGCGCAGCGGTAAGGATTGCTCGTTTCGCGGCACGTCTTGCAGCGCACGATTGCGCCCTTCTCGCAGCTCGGGCACATGAATTCCGTGTATTCCTTAACCTGCCTTCCGCAACTCGAACAAGTCTTCATCTTATCCCCCTTGTATGCCGCATTCCGCCGGATGCGGCGTTCTTTCCGGCTCACCCGGACTTAATAGTAATCTCGACCGGAACCGGCTTGGTCACACACGACGTGGAGAATATTATCTGCCCCAGATACTTCCCGTCCGAGCCGCCCGCGTCTATGTTGATTGTCGCTATCTTCTCCTCCTTCGGCCGTATCGGTTCGTCGTTCGTCAGCGTAACCGTCGTCCAGTCCTTGACGTCGCCCGCGACCGTGAAGGAGAGGTCGTCTATGTCCTCCGTCTTGCCGGTGTTCGTAATTGTGATGTATTCCTTCAGCGTCTCGCCCGCGTCGATGCCGCTCTTTATCGCGGACGGGTTCAGCGAGAAATCGCTCTTCTCGACCACATTCAGTTCCACGTCGAATCCCTTCCGCGTGTACTTCAGCCGCACCCTTCCGGATATCCCGCTGCCTGGCTTGTCGCTCCTCGCCCTTATGGAAACAACGTACGCCTTGCTAGTTTTTCCCGCGAGCTGCTCGCTCGGTGCGGAAATCCTGCCATCAAGGTCGTCCTCGCCTATGAATTCGATGTCTGCCGGCTCCTCGCCGAGATTCGTCACCTCGACGGCGACGTTCTTTCCGCATCCCGCCCCGACCGTCTTCGGGACGTTCGCGGCTTTCACGTCGAGGCTCGTCGCCCTCTCCATCCTCGCTTCGACGCTCGCGCTCCCGCCGGACGTCAGGCGCACGGGCATCCCGCGCAGCGTCTTGTACATGGCTCCCGCGTCCACCTCTACGGTAAGCTCGGCGTCGGCAGGTGCGTTCCCGAATTCCGCGCCGCCTGTTTCGTCCGTAACCCCGCTCCCCACCATTTTTCCGTCGGCGTTCAGCAGGTACGCCTGCGCCCCCGAAATCGCCTGCTTCTCGTTGTCCAGCTCCACCACGCTGACGGTTATTTTTCCGGGAATCGGGCGCAGGAACACTCCCCAGATTATTACGAGCGCCAGAAGCGCGGCTACTGCCATGCGCATGGCGCCTATTCTTTTGACGGTTTCCTTCGCTTTTTCCAGCAACCCGCCGAATTTGCCTTTAAAGTCCGCGCCTTCCTCGTCGCCCATATCCTTGTTACCCCGCCTTTTATTATAAAACTACCTTCCGAGCCCTATTCGCTGCATCCTTTTGTATGACGCTCGCTTCGGCGAGCGTCCAGCCGAGGGATGCAGCCAGTTGGGCGTCGTCCAACCGCTTCCTTCAGTTCCGCGGGGTCGGCGCGCAGCCTATATTTGCGCATCATTTCCTCGAACGTCCCGTCTGCCTTCGCCGCTTCCTTCAGTTCCGCTTTCGTCATGCGCCGCAACCCGAGCTTTTCAACAGCGCCTGCGACGCCCGTCTTTGCATTCGCCATCTCCTTCAGTATCCCGGCGGCGGCAGCCCTGACGAACATCCCCTCGTCGTACGCCGCGAAAAATTCCCTGAACGCCCCGTCAGTGAGGGTTTTTACAGGCGCGCCCTCCCTCCCGATGTTCCGCAGCGTTTCGAGAAGCGTGGTTGCCACGAACATCGCATCGACGCCCGCATTTTCTTCAAAAACGCGCGAGTGCTGGGAACGGAGCATTTTCTTAGAGAGGTCGTCATTCAGCCCGATTTTTTCGAACAGTTCTAGCCTTTTAGCCACGGGCTGTATTTTTTCGGGCACAATTTCCTTCAGCAGCAGCAGCGGCACGTCGGTTTCCGGGTACATCCGCGCACTTCCGGGCAGCGGGCGCATGAACGCGCTTCCGTCGCCGTCCGCCCTCCGCGTTTCCTCGGGCACGCACCTCGAAAGCAGTTGCGCCCTTCCGAGCACCGCCTCCAGCGCGGGTTCCGCGTCCTCGCCGGCGCAAACCGCCCACGCGTCGCCTTTTTTGCAGCCGAGCGCTTTTCCGATTGCCGCATCGTCGCGTTCATCGGAGTGCATTATTCCGCCAGCGCCCTGGGCGCGCGCGTAGTCCGCGAGTTCGGAACCGAGCCGCTTGCCCGCATAAAGTTCCGTTTTCAATAGTCCCGCCAATCCCCTCAGCTTTACGCCGACAACCCTGCCGCGCAGTTTCAGCGCAGATGCTTCCTTCGTCACGTCCGTTATTTTTCCGTCCTGCTTCGTCCCCCCGAGTTTTTCCTTCAGCGCGACGAGCGCCTCCTGCCGCACCACCTCGTTCCCGACCATTCCGTCAAGCGCGGAAAGCTCCTGCGCGCCCTTTATCTCAACCCGGCTGCCGCCGTCGATAGAAACGTTCACGTCCTGCCTGATGCTGCCGAGCCCCCGTTGTATGCGCGCGCCGCGCAGGAGCAGCCCGATTGCCTCCGCTGTTTCACGGCAGTGGCTGCCGCTTTTTATGGAGGCGTCCGTCGCAATCTCGACGAGCGGTATTCCCAGCCTGTCCAAGCGGAACCTGTTTTTCCCGAGTATTCCCGCGCTCTCCTCTTCGACGCAGACGCTCTGGATTCCGACCCTGCCCTGCGAAGTGTCGATATGCCCGTCAGTTGCCAGCAACGCCGTCCTTTGGAACCCCGAAATCGCGGAGCCGTCCAGCACGGTCTTGCGCATCACGTGCAGCTCCTCAACTGGCTTGCAGTGCAGCGCGAGCGCTATGCCGAGCGCAATCGCAACCGCTTCCCGATTAATCCCGAAAGGCGGTGCCTCGTCGCATTCCACGAGGCAGGAGGAATCCGACGGCGCCTCGTATCCGTATTCCCTAGCCTTCCGCGCCTCGAACCCCGCAGCCGCGTCCACCCCGCCCATCTCGCCCGCGACCGCGCGCATCCGCCGCACAATCAGCGTCTTCCCCCCGCCTGCCCCGGTCCCATCGGCCGACGGGTTCGCATAGCAGTTGCAAAAGAGCTTGCCCGTGTCAAGCCGCTGGTGAATCTCGATTCCGCACTTCAACGCAATCCCTTCACCATATAACCGTCAAGAAGTTTATAACCACGTTTTCGGTAATACGGCCGCGCGCCGATTCCGCTCAGCACGAGCATTTCGCGGGCGCCGCCGTCTGCCGCAATCCTTTCCGCCTCGCCGAGCAGGCGCGCCCCCAGCCCGAGGTGCTGCGCCATACGCGTCCCCTCGCCAACTGGCGTCTGTTCGCCCAGCACGCGCAACTCCCGCACCCCGAACGCGCCGTCGGCCCTTTTCCGCAGCCGCAGGTAAGCCGCAAGAAGTCCCCCCGTTTCCAAAGACAGGAAATACTCCGTCCCTCCGCTGGCTTCGTATTCCATACGTTCGAGCTTAAGGTTTCCCATTCTTCCTCCGCGCAATCCGATTTCGCGGCACCGTATGCATCGGCATTCCAGCCCGCGCTCATCCATCTCTTCGCGCACAAGCTCGCGCAGGTTGCTCTTCTTCACGCCGTCGACTATCAGCTTCGTCGGGATGTCCCTGTCGATGCGCATGATTCGGCAGTACCCGGGCACGAAGCGCTTGCATTCCGCTATTGCCGCAGCCGCCTCCTCCGCGGAGTACGGCTTGAATTTCCCTTCGCGCCACAGTTCGTAGAGCGGCGTCCCCCCGAGCACGAGGCAGGGGTAAATCTTGAGCATGTCGGGCTTGAACCGGCCGTCTTCGAATAAGATGCGGAACATCGCCGCGTCCTTTTTTTTGTCGGCGAAAAGCCCCGGCATCATATGATAGCCGACCTTGAGAAAAGCGTCCTTGCAGGTTTTCGTCGCCTCGGCGACTTTGGCGACGCCGTGCCCCCGATTGACGCGCCGCAAAACCTCCTCGTCCAGCGACTGCACGCCGAGCTCGATGCGGGTCGCGCCGAATTCGAGGAACTTGCGCACCTGCCCTTCCGAGCACCAGTCGGGTCGCGTCTCAAAGGTCAGGCCGATGACGCGGTATTTCGCGGACTCGTTTTGTTTTTGCGCGTCGGCGAGCGTTTTGGCTTTCCTGTTGTTAAACGCCTCGAATGCTTTTTTCATGAAGGCGTTCTGGTACTGCCGCGGCTGGGCGTTGAAGGTGCCGCCCATCACGATGAGTTCGCACTTGCTCGGTTCGTGCCCGATTGCCTCCAGTTGCCCGAGGCGCGAGCGAACCTGCCTGTAGGCGTCGAACCCGTTCTGCCTCGCGCGCAGCGCAGCCGGCTCTTCGCCCGTGTAGCTCTTGGGCGCGTTTTCCGACGTGGGGCAGTATATGCACTTTCCCGGGCACGCGTAGGGCCGCGTCATTACCGCCACCACGCATATCCCGCTCGCGCTCCTCACGCGCCGAACCCGCAGTTCGCGGCGCTTTTTTCCGCGCATCCCGAGCGAGTCCATCAGTTCCGAGTTGCTCTCGACCCGCCCGGTGCGCCGAAGCTCCGCTCGGATGCGCTTTAATTTTTCGACGTCTTCGTCCACGCTAGCGTTTAGCGGGCCTTACTTTAAGTTCGCTGCGATTCCGAAAATCGCGTACAGCGTCTGCTCCACGCTCGGAAACAGCAGTATTCCGCGCGAGCACGCAAGCATGTCGTAGTAGAGCGAGGAATACGTTATCAGCGTGCCCTTCTGCCCGTCCCTGATGGCGTCGCTGGACAGCGAGACTATACCGAAGGACAGCGCGTACTCGCCCTGCTCGCCGGAGTAGACCTCGTAGGGCACCGTGCTTTCGGAATTGTGCCTCACGAAGATGCGCTTGACAACCGCGTTCTCCTTCGGCAGCCCCGTGACGCTTATCTCGAACACGTCGCTGGCGCTGCTCTTGTTCTTGAGCCTGACGTAATACACCGCGGGCTGTTCCACGCCCGCGCTGACGCGCTCCTCGAGCAGTCCGGTTTCGAGGACGCCGCGCGAGACGCTCACCTTGCACTGCATCGTCGTCTGGAGCACGCCCTCGTATTCGTCTATCGTCTTCAGCGTGAACACGTAGTCGCCGTCGGGCGCGTCCTTCGACACCGTCACGTAGGCGCGCATCGGCGACTCGTAGAACTTGCTCGGTTCGGACGTCCATCCCTGCGGCAGGCTTTCCGGCACGGCAACGAACCTGTCCCAGAGCGCCTCGCTCCCGCCGCGGCCCTTCTCGCCCGTAAGGCGTTCCGCCACTATCTCGACCTTCTGCCCCGGTCCGACGACGCCCAGGTCAAGAACCTGCCCCTGCGAGAGCGCGCCCGCCACCGGCTCGATGACGACTATCTGCGCCGCGCCTGCCAGCGAACCGAGAATCAACAAAGCGAAGAGGACGTTTTTCATAATGCCCTTGACGCAAAGCGTTCTTAAAACCCTTTTCCTAAAGGCGTTTATGCGCTGTTTTTTAGCCGTTGAAATCCCGAAGGAGATAAAAGACAAGATGATGCGCCTCGTCGCCGCAGCGCGCGCTTCC
This sequence comes from Candidatus Micrarchaeota archaeon CG08_land_8_20_14_0_20_59_11, assembly GCA_002763345.1. Lineage (GTDB taxonomy): Archaea > Micrarchaeota > Micrarchaeia > Norongarragalinales > Norongarragalinaceae > Norongarragalina. The sequence continues at coordinate 10,467 of PEXZ01000012.1, read as the reverse complement.
GGCGTTCCCGCGTCCTTCGCCAAGCCCGAGCAGATGCACCTGACTCTGGCGTTTTTCGGCGAGATAACAGAAGCGAGGAAGGACGAAATAGCCCGCGCCCTTTCCACCCAGCCCCTTCCTTCCGCCAAAATCAAAATCGCCAGTACGGGCTTCTTCGGCTCGCGCGTTTACTGGGCGGGCGTGCAATCGGAGGAGCTGGTTTCGTTGCAGAAAAAGGTGGCGGATTTGCTGCATTATGATGAAGGGCGGCCCTTTTCGCCCCACATCACTCTGGCGCGCTTGAAGGAGGGCAGGGGTTCGCTCTCTCCGTCGGACGAGTTTTTCGGCGAATTCGCCGCGCGCGAACTCGTGCTTTTCGAAAGCGTCCTGAAATCCGATGGCGCCGAGCACCGAGCAGTCGCGCGCTTCGCTCTTGTTTAAAAGCGGCGGCGCGCCTATTTCTTGGGCGATGAAATGGTGCATCCCAGGCTTGAGGAAAAGTTCGTTTCGTTGGAAAGAAGCAAAGCCCCGTTCCTACTGCCAAAGCCGCTGAACTTCGATCGGGAGCTCCATCGGGAAATTGGCGTGTTCGGCGTCAATCGTTTCAGACAACAGTGGGCGATGGCTTTCGACAGGAGCGTCTACAGCCATATCCCGGAAAAACTCAGCGAGAACAAAATCCGCGAGCTTCGGAGCGGCAATTTCATCGTAGAAGTGAGCAAGCCCAAGAAGCCGCTGCGCAACTCGCCGATAGTCCGCAAGTTCGGTTTGATCCGCCGTCCCCACGAGGAAACCTACGAGATTTCCTTCCACGAACGGGAGGCGCTGGAGGGCGCGAAGAAGAGAATCGACGATGCGTCCCGCGTGGCGCTGAATCTGCGAAACCAACTTATACTGGCGAAGGCGACCTACGACGGGGAGCGTCTATCCCCCAAGATGCTGCGCCTCGCAAAAAAACCCCGCGAGCGTATCAAAGCGGCGAAGGAATGGGCGAAGCGCATCAGGACGCTTGAAATCCGCCTGAGGAGAGTGGGGCGCATAGAAGCCGCGAGAATCAAGGCGCTCAAAACACTGAAAAAACACCCATATGTGCGCCTCCTGGTTCAGGACAATGTCGTTTCCTTCAAGGGTAACTGGCGCGAACCGCTATCCATTCTGGGAGAAGTGCTGCGCCTATAGCTTCCTGATGCGCAGGTGCGACGCCATCAGCACGCCGAGCGCAATCGCCGGCACAAATGCAAACTCCTTGGCGAACGGCATCGCCACGACGAGCAGAACCGCCGCGATGGGGACGGGCAATCCCGCATAAATCCTCTTCTCATCCTGCAGATTGTAGCGCGCAAGCCGGACAACGCCCGCGAAGGCGTAAAGCAATGCAGCGGCTGCGGTTGCAAGCGCAATCCATCCTATCACCGGCACGTAAAGCAGCATTATCGTCGGCGCGACGACGAACGAAACCGAATCGCACAGCGAGTCCAGATGCTTTCCGAACTCGTTCTCGCCTTCGGCCCCCCCGCGCGCCACCTTTCCGTCGAAATAGTCGAAAACCGCGGCTACGCAGACCAAAATCGCCGCTATCGCGTAGCTTTGCGCCGCCGCGAAAATCGCGCCGACGCCGCACGCCGCGTTGCAGAGCGAAAGCCAGTCCTTCAGTTGCAATCCGTGAAACTGCCTCATGAAAATCCTTAAATGCATCCGCCGTTAAAAATCCTTGTTTGATGCGTGCTTGGCACGCACCATGCATACGCTTGTATGCCGCGCCTGCTAGAATCACGGCGCGGCGTGCAAAGGAAGGGCTCGTAGCTCAGCCTGGTCAGAGCGCCAGTCTTATACGACGCGCAGGGGCGTGTGCCCCTGCGTCGGCTGAGACAACTGGACGTCCGGGGTCCAAATCCCCGCGGGCCCATTCCCAACCCGCAGGGAGGGTTTCACCCTCCCTTCAGTTCAGGGTTTCTCCTGATTCCCTCCCTCGCGGGTTCAACGGTTCTCCAGATTTCCCCCTGATGTGATGAAAAATGCTGACAATCGTGTTTGCGGAAACCTCGCTTGAGTTCTTCAAGGGGCGTGCAATTGACGCCAACGACGACTGGAAGGCTCTTTCGAGGTACGAGAACAAGGACAAGCGCGGGCGTCCCGACATCGCCCACGATTTGCTGAAGATGTCGCTGGACAGCGAGCTGAACAAGCGCGGTGAACTGCGCGTCTTCATGCACACCTATGACGAGCGCGTGATTGCGATTTCCGGCGAATGGCGCGTTCCTCGCTCCTACAAGCGCTTCGTGGGATTGATGGAGGACTTGGAGCGGAAGGGCAGGATAGAGACGGACGGGAAAACCCTGCTGAAAATAGAAAGCAAAACGCTGAAGCAACTGCTTTCGGAGCTGAAGGCGGACTTCATCGTGATGGATGCCGCGGGGAAGAAAACGAAACTTAAGGCATTGGTCACGTTGCTGGCGAAAAAGGCGGACACGGGCATCATTCTGGGCGGCTTCCCGCACGGCGCGTTCCTTGACAAGTCGAAGGCGCTGGAAGGTCTGCCGCGGGTTGCGCTCGGCGGCGTCGAGTTGACGGCGCCCGCGGTGCTTGCGAAGGTGCTCACCTGCGCCGAGATGGCGTCGGAATGACTTTTATTTAGGCGCTGCCTATTTCTCCCATGGACGCGCGGGAGATAGCGAAGGAACGGTGTGAAAAGCTGATTAAGCTGGCGGGGGCGGAGAAGGATGCCCGACTTTCAAAGCGCTACATTACGCTCGCCCGCAAAATCGCCATGCGCCACCAGATTTCGCTCGGCTCCAAGTCGTTCTGTCGGCGGTGCGGGACCGTCTGGGTTCCCGGAAGAACGCTCCGCGTCAGGCGCTCGAAAGGGGCAACTTTATATATTTGCCTCGCCTGTAATTATGTCCGAAGGTTTCCGATTTCTGGAAAAAATTCGAGGTGATTTAGTTGTCGGCGTCCGACATACAGGCGGATACGCTTATCAAGGCGGTAGCAGAGGAACTGAAAAATAATCCGGCGGTGAAAAAGCCGGAATGGCTGGACAACGTGAAGAGCGGGAGCCACGCCGAGCGCATTCCCGCCGACGAGGATTTCTGGTTCGTCCGTTGCGCGTCGCTGCTCTACACGCTGTACTTCAAGTCATCGGGCGTAAGGCGCCTCAGGCACAGGTACGGCGGCAGGAAGGAGCACGTCGTGCACAGGGCGCACCATCGCATGGCAGGCGGGAAGATAATCCGCGCGGGGCTCCAGCATCTGGAGGCAGCAGGGTTCGTCAGGAAGGAGAAGGCCGGGCGCGTCATAACTGACGCCGGCAAAGCCCTGCTGGACAAGGCAGTAAAGGTTTGATGAGCGAGATGACGGAAGAAGGTGAGGAAGGGAACGCGAGCGCCTACGAAAAGGCGCTTGAGGAGGCGAGGAAGGAGCGCATCGCGGAGTTGCAGAGGCGGGAGACGCTGAAGCAGCTTCTCGAACCTGCGGCGTACGAGCGCTTGGCGAATATCCGCGCGGCGAGTCCGCAGACGTACCAGCAGCTCGCGTCGCTCGTCATTTACCTCTACCAGAACGGGCAGCTTCGCGGGAAGCTCTCGGAGGAGGCGCTCCAGCAGCTCATAGGGAAAATCGTTTCGAACAGGCGCGAGACGAAGATAACGCGCATTTCAAAATAGTAGGGTGGTACGGATGCCGAGGAACAAATCGCCCGCGTTGAAGCGGAAACTCGCAAAGAAGATGAAGCAGAACAGGCGCATGCCGATATTCGTCATAGCGAAGACCGCGCGCCGCGTGATGCGCAACACGAAGCAGCGCAACTGGCGCAGGCGCAAGCTGAAGCTCAAGGTGGATTAACATGGTTGCAGACGAGGAAAAGGTGTTCAAGCCGGTCGAGGAGAAGCGCAAGGAGAAGGAGGCGGAGGAAGGCAAGCCAGTTGAGGAGGAGAAAACCGCCGAGGACAAGGGCAAGCGCGTGAAACCCGAGCACCGCGAGGAAAAGAAGGGCGAGAAGAAGGAGGGCGAAGAAAAGAAGAGGGAGATAGTCCTCCAGCGCCTCTACGTCGTGGATTTGTCGGAGGCGTTCCGCAAGCCCGAGCCGAGGCACCAGCGCTCCGCGGTCCGCCTGCTCAGGCAGTTCGTTTCCAAGCACATGAAGTCGGCGAAGATACGCATCGCGCCAGAACTCGCCGCGGAAGCCGCGAAAAGCAGGCGCCTGCGCATCTCCGCGACGAAGGATAAGGAAGGCCTCGTCCTTGTTGGCCGCATCCAGCAGGATGCGGCGAGCGAGACGACGCTGCAATGAAGATTGAAAAGTCCGGCATCCATCGCAATCCCTTCGTAGGTATTTATCTGCGCGCCAGCGACTCGCTCGCGATTGTTCCGAAGACGCTTTCCCCGCACGTCGACGAGCAGCTCCACAGGGTGCTGGGAGTCGGGCAAGTAGTCAGGCTTTTCATAAACGAGTCGCCGATTATCGGCGTGCTCTGCGCCCTGAATTCGAAGGGCTGCGTGATTCCGCATTCCTCCGACGCCCAGGAACGCTCGCTCTTGAAGAAGGCGGGGCTGAACGTCTGCGTGATTTCGGGCCCGGTATCCCCCGGAAACGCGATTCTCGCCAACGACAGGGCGGCGCTCGTGAGCCCGCTCTTCTCTAAAGCGGATGCGAAGAAAATCGGCGACAGCCTCGGCGTGGAGGTGTTCCAGCAGTCGCTCGCTGGGCTCGCGACAGTCGGCGCGTCAAGCGTCGTGACCAACAGGGGTTTTCTGGCTTACAACGAAACCAGCGAAACCGAACTGAAGTTCCTGGAGAAGATATTCGGCGTGATGGGCGGCATCGGCACCTGCAACGGGGGAGTGCCCTTCGGTTCCCTCGGAATCGTGGCGAACAGCCGCGGCGCGCTCATCGGCGAAAGCACGACGGGCTACGAGGTGCAGCGCATCTACCAGGCGCTTCGGGGTGATTCGGATGTCGGAAGATGAAATGCGCAAGCTCGCTTACGAGATGTCCTTCTACCGTTCGCAGGCGGCGGAAATCGAGCGCCAGAACGCAATGGTGCGGCAGCTCATCGAGGAGAACAATGCGACGACGAAGGCGCTCGAGTCGCTTCCGGAAATCACCAAGGACGCGATGTTTTCCATCGGTTCCGGCGTTTTCATAAAAGGCAGGGCAACCGACGAAAAGCGCGTGCTCGTCGAAATCGGAAGCCGCATCATAGCGGAGAAAACAGCCGAGGCGGCGAAGGCGCTGCTTGCCGAAAAGCGCAAGGAGCTGACAAAGGCGGCGGAGGAGCTGTCCGCGTCCTTTGCCGCCGTAGGCAAGCGCATGGAGGAACTGGAGGCGCGCGCGTCAGCGTTGCAGAAGTGATTTTTTGTTCGGGCTGCTCAAGGACAAGCTGAAGTCCTTCATAGGCGGGCTAACCAAGAGGGGGGAGGAGAAGCCCGCGGAGCCGCAGCCCATGGCGGAGGAAAAACCCGCCGTAGTTGCGCCGAAGGAAGAGGCGGTTGAGGAAGCCATTCTGCGCGAGGCTGTTGCCGAGATTAAGGAGGAGCCGAAACACGAGCCACAGAAGGCAGTCGAGGCGCCGAAAGAAACCGTGCATCACTTTATTCCCGTTCCCGAAGTCAGGCACGAGCGCAAGCCCGCGTCCGAGCCGAAATTCGAACTGAGGGAGGAGCCGAAAAAGGAAATCGCGCCGAAGCTCGGCATATTCTCGCGCGTCAGGAGCATGCTCTCGAACAGCGTCACGATTTCCGGCGCTGAGGCGGAGCCCATGCTCGACGAGTTGCGCGTTTCCCTTCTCGAAAGCGACGTTTCATTCGACACCGCCGAATTTCTTGTGGAAGACCTTCGCAAGCGCCTAGTAGGCAAAGCGGTTCCGAAGAACGCGCTTTCCGAGAGCATACGGGCAGAGGTGCGCGCTTCTCTCCTTGATTTGTTCAGCGCGAAGCCCTTTGACTTGGCGGGGAGGGCGGCCGCGAAGAAGCCGTTCGTCGTGCTTTTCATCGGGCCGAACGGCTCAGGCAAGACGACGACCATTGCGAAGATATCGCGCTACCTTTCTGAGCGCGGGCTTTCCTCCGTCATCTCGGCGTCGGACACGTTCCGCGCCGCTGCGATACAGCAGTCCGAGGAGCACGGCAGGAGATTGGGCGTGCGCGTGATAAAGCACGACTACGGCGCCGACCCCTCCGCGGTTGCTTTCGATGCCATTACCCACGCCCGCGCACAGAATATCGACGTGGTTCTCATCGACACCGCGGGCCGGCAGGAAACCAACTACAACCTGCTCAGGGAGATGGAGAAAATCAACCGCGTCGTGAAACCCGACCTGAAGATTTTCGTCGGCGAATCAATTGCCGGGCATGCGCTCGTGGAACAGGTATTGAAGTTCAAGGAAGCCGTCGGGCTGGACGGCGTCATACTGACGAAGCTGGACTGCGATGCGAAGGGGGGGAGCGCGCTCTCGCTCGCCTACGAAGCCAAAATACCGATACTCTTTCTCGGCACCGGCCAGGAGTACGCCAACCTGGTGGCGTTCGATTCCGAGGATCTGGTAAGCCGCATCATCGCGGCTTAGGACAGGACCAGCACCGCTACGACGAGCGCGACTGCAATGACGTAGTGCGGTTTCTCGACGAAAATCTCGCCTAGCCCCAAATCGTACTCCTCCAGCACCGCGCTGAGGAAAAGGTATCCGCAGACCGCCAAGGCTGCGCCGAGAAGCCAGTCCATATAATCCGTTTATTTCCCTATTGCCTGCTTGAACGTTTCGACGATGTGCGGGCTTTTCAGCCAGACGCCGATTTCGTCCTCGGGTTTGCTCTTGTTGTCGCTCAGGAACACGAGCGCCTGGTCGTCCGAGAGAACCATGCGCGTCGGCATCTCCTTGGTGTGCAGCGACGCAATCTTAGTGAGTTCCCCTGCGGCGTCGTTCGAGAGCGGGGTTACGAACTTGATTTCCACGCCCCGCGTTTTCGCCTTCGACAACTCCTTCGAGTGCGCGTTCCACTTGCTAAGCGCGCCCTCCGGCGTCGAGACGATTGTGACGTGGGTCTTCGCGTGCGAAATCATCGCGCCTATCTTCGAATAAATGGCTTCGCGGCCGTGCAGCGTCCATACCGCGTCCGCCGTCGGCGCGTTCGCGGCTGCGGTTGCCCTGAGCTTGTTGTGGAGCGTTCCGGAAAGCTCGTCGATGCGCGTGAGTTCTCCGGCGAGTTCGCTCTGCTTGAGTTTTTTGAGCGTCTGCACCGCTTCCGAAAGCGGGATTGCCGAGTATTTTACGGGGCGTCCCTTCTGAATGAGCACGAATCCCTTGTCTTGCAGGCGCTCGAGGACGTCGTAGACGCGGGGGCGCGGCAAATCCGCGCGCTCGCTGAGCCGTCCCGCGGTGTGGTCGCCGAATATGCTGAGTGCATAATACGCCTTGGATTCGTACTGGTTGAGCCCAAGGCGCTGCAACGCGCCTATAGTATCAGGATTAGCAGCCATTCTCTCCCCGTAAGTCATTATGCATCTCCCCTTTTTAAATGCCCTTCCCTGTATTCCCCCATGTCGGGTAACACCCGCGTATACCTATGGACGGAAAGGTTTATATATGTTGTTACTCAAGAATAGTAACAGGAAGGAACGTTGGTGGGTGATGTATCGATGAATAGGCTGACGCTTCTGTCGCTCGGCGCTCTTCTAGTGCTCGCTGCGGTAGTCAACGCGGTAGGCAACGACTTCGAGTCGGACTGCCGCTATCCGCAGTCGGACTGCAGGAACGTTGTATCGCTCTACGCCGAGGCGGACTACGCCGTCATAACCGGCACGCAGGCTGAACTTCGCGTCTGGGCAATCAACAATGCCGACGAAACGCGCTTCGTGTCCTTCTCCGCCTACGTGGGCGAACTTACTGCTTTCATTGACGAGCCCTTCGCAGCGCTCCAGCCGAACGCCGCGAAGGCTACGTTCATGCGCTTCAACGCGCCCGACTGCTTCAGGGGAGTCGAGGACGTCTACCTGAAGGCGCGCTCGTGCAACGCGGACGGAACGTCCTGCGCCGAGCGCACGAAGACGATTCACGTGTTCGTGACGCCGACGGAGGAATGCTCCTACCACATAAACGGCTCGCTCGGCGTGGAGGCGTACGTCGCCCCGCTGGTGCGCGGCAGGCCCTCAAGCACGCTTACCTACGTTAAATACTTCGATCCCACCGAGTACGACGTGCGCGTCTCCGGTGCGGAGAAATGCATTGATTTCTACGCGGGCGACTGGAAGCGCGTCCCGCTCACGCTCCTGAACAGGGGCGCAGCCGGCACGTTCGACCTCCGCCTGCTCGGCGATACCGATAAAATAAACGCGATGCTCGGCAGCGAGTACGTCTCGCTGACGCGCAACGACGCCTCCGACGTATTCATCGACGTCCAGCCCGGACGCGACGCGGGACGCTACTGGGTCACGCTGCAGGTGCTGAACGGCGTTTCCGTAATAACGGAGAAGGACGTCTGCATCAACGTGCAGGACAAGTACGAGGCTTCGCTCCTGATGCCGAAATACGTGCGCGTGTCCGACTGCCAGGGCGCCGCCATAAAGGCGCTCGCCGAGAATCTCGGAACGGCAGGGGACGAATACGCAATAATGAGCGACCCGTTCGCGACGCCCTCGCAGGAAACCATTACCGTGCAGGCAGGCGAACGCGGCACCTTTGACGTAATCATAGACGCTTCCTCGCTCAAGCAGGGAACGACGACGCTGCACGTCGGCATCGCAAGCATCGAGACGGAGAAGATGGTCGCGGAGGCGACGACGGAAATCGAAGTCGTGTCCTGCTCAGCAGCGAGCAAGGTGGAGGCGACGCAGACGCAGGAGGCGGAATCCGTGCGCGTCACCGTAACCGTGGTCAACGACCTGAACACCTCGCTCGACAACGTCTCCGCCAGCGTCGCGGGCATACCCTCGGCGTGGAAGGTGCAGGCCGAGAGCGGCGTTTCAGTTGCTCCGCAGTCTTCGCGCAATCTCACCGTCGTAATCACGCCGACAACCTCGGAGGAGGCGGTTGCGCCGCGCCTTATAGTTAAGGCGGGCGACCGCGTCGTCGGCGAACAGGCGCTGCCCGCAATCTCGCCGAAGCCCGCGGGGCTCACGGGATTCGTGGTTACCGCGCTCAGCCAGAACATGCTGCTCATAGCCGTGCTCGTCGCAGTCGCGCTGCTCGTCATCGTCCTTACCGGCAGGCGCAAGACGGAAGAGGAGGAGTACCGCGAGAAGCTGCAGACGATAAAGAAATCCATAATCGAGTGATGAAATGGGATTTTGGTTCTGGGCGTTTCTTTTCGCGCTGTTGCTGACGGACTTGCGCTACGAGATAGTGAACCTCCTGTCCGGCATGGACGCGGTCGCACTCGTAGCGCTCGTTCTGCTCGTCATCTACATGGCGGACCGTTAACGCTACTTTCTTAAACCGTCCCTGCCTTCTTTTTTCATGAGGGGGGCGTGGCTTTTCCTTTTCGCAGTATTCGCTCTAGCGCCGCTAGCGATGGCGGCGGAGTCGCTCCTGCCGGCGGGAGCAACGCTCATCTTCAACGAAACCCAGATTTACACCAAGCGCCTCGCCCCGCTGGTTTGCCAGAAGCTCGACATAGACGTCACCATCTGGCGCGAGATGAACACGTACAACATAACCACCACCGACCGGTTCGGCAGGAAGGTGACGAAGAACTACAGCACGTTCAAGGTAACAATCAAGAACACGGGAAACGTGTCGCTGAAGAACGTGCTCCTGAAGGAGCGCCTGCCCGGCGCGGTTGCGCAGCGCCCGGACGAGCTCATGAATTTCACCGTGCCTCCGTCGGGCTTCGAGGAAGGCAGCGTAGTTGTCACGTGGCTCTTCGACAACATGAACCCCGGCGAGGAGAAGGAGGTATCTTACACCGTCGAGAAGCAGCTCGACAAGCAGGTGCTCGACGAGTTCGAAGCGCCCCAGGTAGTCGTGCTCCAGCAGGGCGCGGCAACCGCGACGCCAGCGGCAGTTGAGCAGGCGCCCGAGCCGCCGCAGGACAACCTCCTGCCGATAGCAATCGGCGTTCTCATCGTGGCAGTCGGCGGCGTGCTCTTCTACTTCATAAGGAAGGCGCAATCGTCGGCGTAACGGGAAGTAATGCCGACCGGCGGGGCAACCTGCCGCAGCCGTCCATCCTTCTAGCCGCCAACCCAACGCAAATAAGGCGCGTATCCCTTCCCGACCTTGAACGCGACTATTTCCGGCACTTCGTAGGAATGCGCGCGTTTTATTTCGCGTTCAACCCGCGGATAATCCTTGCCAGCCACCTTCAGAAGAAGCAGCGCCTCCTTTCGCTTCGCCAGTTTTCCCTTCCAGAAGAAGACGCTCCTGACGCCTCCAAGCACCTGCGCGCACGCGGCGAGCCTTTCCTTCACCAGCATTTCGCCTATCGCAGCCGCCTCTTTTTCGCTCCCGCACGACGCCAGCACCAGAAGCATAAACGCTTTAACCACGTCCGTCT
>PEXZ01000069.1:3208-10027 GCA_002763345.1 Candidatus Micrarchaeota archaeon CG08_land_8_20_14_0_20_59_11 | reverse complement strand
TCCGCTTCAATCAGCAGTGCTTGCCCAGCCTTCTCCCGGTTGTCGTACTGCTGCCCCTCGACGGTGACGGCGAACTTCTTGGGTTTGTTCTTCTCCAGAGTGATAATAGCTGCTTGGGTATCCTTGGCCATTCGTTCCGCATGTATGACATTCCGTCGCATAGCGGGGATATCCTGCGACGCCTTGTACTTCGCCCGCTGGTGCGCCGTTTCCAGATTTACCAGCTTGGAGACCTCTGCATCTACCTCCACCTTCTCCTTGACCAGCGGGTTACCTGAAGCGTGGGCCATAATCTGCGCCGCCGACAGCACCATGGCGTCGGTGTCTTCCATAGTTCGTTGGGTCATATCGGAAGACCGTGCCTGTGCGATGAAGGCGGCCTTCTTCAGGATGGTTTGCCACATGAACTCGTCGAAGGAGCCCTTCGTGACGTAACGGTACTCGCGTACCGGGATGCCCCATTCCTTGTGCTTGTTTCCCTGCCGGATGAGCCGACCGTTGCGCTGCTCAATGTCCGACGGCTTCCAGGGTGCATCGAGGTGATGAACAGCGTAGAGGCGTTCCTGCACGTTGAGTCCGGTTCCCGCCTTGCTGGACGAACCGATAAGCACCCGAACCTTCCCGCTGTTCATGTCCTCAGAGAGTTGCTTCTTCTTGGTATCGGTGTTGTAGTCGTGGATGAAGGCGACTTCGCTGGCCGGGATACCGCGAGCAAGGAGTTTGTTCCGAACGTCCTGGTACACCGAACCAGCCCATGCCTTCTCTTCTGCTGAGTCGGTGTCCTCGTCGGCGCCATCGGCCGACTCCGGCTTGTCCTTCTCGTCTTTGTCCGAGACGCCCTTCGGGGTAGACAAATCAAGGAAGATCATCTGCGTGGCTTTTCTGTCCTTGTGCTTCTCCCAGTCCGACACCACGTTGGCCACACACCGGTTGACCTTGGAGTTCGGGTCATCTGGCAAAGTCGGCTCAATGAGACGCATGTCCAGCGACGCTTTGCGCCCGTCCGAGGTGATCTTCAAGAAGTTGTCGTCGCGCGGGTCTACCCGGCCAGTCATCAGCTCTTTCGCCCTGACCTGAATCACATTCTTGATGTAGTTCGTCAGCTCTTCCGAGGGTTCTGCCACGACTCCGATAGCCGCGCCTCCATCCAATTCCGGGGTGGGCAACACGTCGCGCAGGTCTTGGGCCGTCCGCACGTCGGCGAACTTCCGGTACAGCTTGATGAGTTCCGGCATGTTGACGAACTTGGCGAACCGGGTGCGCTGTCGATAGCCGCCCTCGGGGGCTGCCTCCAGCGTCGTTTCAGCCTGCCCGAAAGTCCCTGCCCAGTTGTCGAATCGGTGGATACCCTTCGCCCGCATGGTGGGCATGTCAAGGTACCGGCCGAGCGTGAACATCTCCGCCATGGTGTTCGAGATCGGTGTCCCTGTGCCGAAGTACAGCCCCCGGTTGCCGTTCTTCTGGAGCATGTTCTGCGACTTCACGAACAGGTCTATGGCACGGCCCGACTCCGTGCCGCCTAAACCGGCCATTCGCTGCTGCTTGGTGGTAAACCACAAGTTCTTAAACATGTGGCATTCGTCAACGAATAGCGCATCGACACCCATTTCGTCAAAGTTCAGCGAGTCATCCTGCTGCTTCTCGATATCCGACAGCTTTTTCTTCAGCTTGACTTCCAGGCGGGCCTTCGCCTTCTCGATCTCCTTCGCGGTCTTCTTGTCCTTGGCGGCGCGCACTTCGACAAGTGCCTCTTCCAGTTCGTTGAGTTGCTCCTTGAACCACTTCTGGACGAGTTCCTTGCTTACCGGGATCTGCCCAAAGGTATCATGGGTGACGACAACGGCATCCCAGTCGCCGGTAGCGATCCTGCTTGTCAGTTCGCGACGCTTCTCCTTGTCCCACTGCTTTGAGTAAACGACCAGCACCTTGGCGCCGGGATACACCTTTCGGATCTCCTCGTCCCACTGCGAGAGCGTGGGCTTGGGGACGACGAACATGGGCTTCTTCGCCAGTCCGAGCCGGCGGAGTTCCATGGCAGTAGCCGTCATCGTGCGGGTCTTCCCGGAGCCGGTGGCGTGGTCAAAGAGCCCTCGCCCCTCCTGCACTGCCCGCCAGACCGCGTGCGGAATGTGCGACCGCAGGCCTGCCTTCGCTGCGGTGTCCATGCCGGGGAACGTCAGGTGTGAGCCGTCGTATTCGCGGAGCCGCCAGTCGTTGAACTTCTCGTTGTAGAGCTTGGTCAGTTCTTCCGCCCGAACCGGATTCTGCCAAACCCACCGCTGGAACTCCTCCTGCAACTTCTCCAACTTCGCCCGCGCCGCGAGGGTCTCATCTTGAACCACCATGCGCTTCTTCTTCCCGTCGGGACCTGCGCCTTTCTCGTACACCGTCGGCTGCCGCAAGTTCAGCGCGTTATCCAGCAGCTTGGTAGCAGGGACCCTCTCAGTACCCCACTCCTGCCTGTTTTGCATACCTCCGCGCCGGTCGTCTGTAACGTCGACGCTCCACTCGCCAGTCGCCGGGTTCACGCGCACCTGGGGCTCGACTTCCTTCTCCGGGGCATTCCACCGCCTGGTCTTGTACGGCACCGGACCGAGCAGGTGGTCCACGAAGTCAGAGATGTGCTGTGGCGGAATCCACGCAGAACCGAGCCGGATGAAGATTTCGCCCGGAAGCAGATCCTTCGGCTGGGCCTTCTTAAGCTCTTTGACGTTGCGTCGATAGGTCGGGTCGTTCTCCACCAGTTCATTGGCGAGCGCCAACTTGCGCCGTACCGCTCCGCTCAGGTACTCGTCTTTCGACACCCAGCCGTTCGTCACCGGATCGGTGAGCTTGTCCGGATCGCGGAACACCAAGTCCGCGCCGATCAGTTCGTCGAGGATGTCTTCCGGTTCCTGCTTCAGCAGTTCCGACATGCGCGCCCAGTCCAGCTCGCCACGTTCGTTGAGGACGATGTTCATGGCGTCGATAGGGCCGTCAGCGCTCTTCGCCTGGGTGCCGGGGGTGATGGTGCGTTCGCTGAAGATGTCCGCCTTGGTCCATGCCTCGTGTTCCCGGTCGCGGTTCTCCAGAGCCAGCAGCAGCCCAGCGTCCGGATCCTCCTGAAACGCTTGCGTGTTCGCTTTCTCGTGGAGGTAGCCGTGCTCTGCAACGAAGGCGTCGTAGTCTTTGTTCAGCTTCGCCTGAAGCATACCCACGTCTTTGTCAGACGCTTCCGAGTACATGGCAGAGACGAGCTTCTGCGCGTCTTCCCGGAGCTTCGTCATTGCCATGACGCGCTCCAGCCGCTTGCCCTTCAAGTCAGCCTTGACCAGCGTTCCGTCGTGGTTCACAAAGACCTCGCCGTCTTCAACCTTGAACGCGCCCTCCTTCAGTGTGTCGGGTGCCGCAATGGCTGCCTCTTCCTGCTTGACGACAGCTTCGTTGGTCGGGTCGGTGACGACGTTCTCCGGGAGCGTTGCCAGGGACGCGTTCAGCGACTCTTCGAGGTCGCGGCCGTCCGACTTCATGCCTGTTTCGTCGGCGCTCATCTGCCCGTACCCGGAGCCGACGCCCATCTGCCCCAGCATCATTTCCGGGTGCGCCAGAAAATACTCGTTGACCTGCACCGACCGGACTCCGCCCTCTTCGTCTTCATCGTCAGCGTTCCCGTTGGGAACCACCATCGGCCCGGTGGCATCCCACTTCTCGACGAACCGACCGCCTTCTCCGCGCGGGTGCAGCCGCTCGAACTCCGGATCCTTCTTCTGCAGGAAGATGATGTCCGTCGTGACGGCAGTTCCCGCAGTCTCCTTGAAGGCATCATTGGGCAGCCGGACGGCGCCGAGGAAGTCGGCCTGCTCGGACAGGTACTCCCGGAAGCGTTTCGCCGAGGGCGCGTCCATGGTGTGATGCGACGTGATGAACGCCACGATTCCACCCGGGCGCGTCTTGTCGAGGGTCTTGGCGAAGAAGTAGTTGTGAATCGCCTTGGTCAACCAGCCACGACCGCTCTGCTGATACTCCGGATCGTGGACAGGGTAGTTCCCGAAGGGCACGTTGCTGATAGCCAGGTCGAAGAAGTTGTCGGCCAGGTGCGTATCCTGGAATCCCTTCACGTGCACCGTAGCGTTCGGATAGAGGTTCTTCAGCAACCCACCGGTGAGCTTGTCGAGTTCTACGGCAGTACGCTTGGACCGCTGCGTTGTGCCCTCAGGCTGGAACCCGAAGAAGGAGCCGCTGCCGGCAGACGGTTCCAGCACGCGCCCGCCCTTGAAGCCCAGCCGTTCGACGGCCTTCCACATTGCCTTGATGACCGGAGGGGACGTGAAGTGTGCGTTCAGCGCCGAATGCGCCGCCGCCGCATATTCCTCGTCGGTCATCAGGGCCTTGATCTCCTGGTGCCGCTTATAGTGTGCTTTCTGGGTGTCGGTTTCGAGGATGCCGCGGAGCCGGTACTTCGAGACATTTTGCAACCCGCCAGACTCTTCCTCGGCCCACCTGTCAACTCTGTTCCAGTCCGGGTGAAATGCCTGCCCAAAGGCTCCCCAGCCGACGTATTTCGCCAGGACCTTGCGCTCTTCCTTGGTGGCTTTCCGGTCCCCTTCGGACTCCAACTTCTTCAGGACGCTCAACGCCCGCAGGTTGTCTTCCAGCTTCTGCTTGAGCGACCCTTCGCCTATCTTCTCTTCGTCGGTCAGGCGCAGATCGTCGGGGTTGCCCGAGAATGGGTCTGCCTTCAGCCCCCGCGCGGCGAACTGCGTCTCTGCGGGAGTTAGCTCAGCGGCGGGTAGGCGTAGTCCGGCAGGATCAGTTCCCTCGCCTCGTAGTCCCTCGCCCCCTGTGCCAGCAGGTCGCTGATCCGGTCGCCGATCCGCTTGTTCGCGTGGTGGAGTGCTCGGTCCAACTTGCCTGCCTTGCGGAGAGCGGCCACTTGCTTCGGGTTGGTCTCCTCCCAGCTTTTGATCAGGTAACTCAAATAGGCTCCCCGTGCTGACTCTGCCATCGTCTTTCTTCCTCCTGTCCGGTTTGGGTGCCGGGAGCTGTGCCGCCATTTCGTCAGCCGTGGGGGCGGCATCCTGTCCGCGCAAGCGTACCATGGGAATCTGCTTCAGGCGCTTGCCCGGCACCCGCTTGCGCTTGGTGGCGATCTCCTGATAGTGATAGG
Source organism: Candidatus Micrarchaeota archaeon CG08_land_8_20_14_0_20_59_11 (assembly GCA_002763345.1). GTDB lineage: Archaea > Micrarchaeota > Micrarchaeia > Norongarragalinales > Norongarragalinaceae > Norongarragalina. The sequence goes on along the minus strand of PEXZ01000069.1, from coordinate 4,881 downwards.
TTCCGGGTACGTTAGGGATTTCAGCGGCACCAAACAGCGCGAGCTGAGCCTTGCGAAGTGCGTCCGATAGAGTGAGCTTCCAGGACATTGCGCCCCTCCTCGATTGAGGGTCATTGTACCCTCGCGACAGAAACAGAAGAAGGCGCCCCCCTGGAGGGGGCGCCTTTGTGGGTCAGTGGGTGTTGGTCGCTTCGGTTCGGGTAGTTCCGTCGGGCTGCGCGAACTCAGTACAGAAGACCAGCCGCGACGGTGCCTCGACTCGGTACTCGTTCCCGGCGTCGTCAGCCCACCGGGCGGACTTGCGGAGGGACTTGGCGGCAGAGCGGTCAAGGACTTCCTGCACGGACTCGCTCTCCGGCGACGGCTTCGGTAGCGAGCCAAGATAGTCGGCGAGCACCTCGGCGCGGACCTTCCCTCCCGAACGCAGGGTTCTCTTCACTGCCTCTCGGTGAGCGTTCCCGTGCGTCTGCGCCGTGCCTTTCATGTGCCTGAAGTATTCCTTCCGCGTCATCTCGTGTGAGGCCTTGGCAGGTCCCAGCGCACCTCGTTGAACGTCGCTCAACTCGACGATCTTCGGCCAACCGATGGTGGAAGACCCTCGTCGAGTACTGGTGTTCTGTTCTCCGTCGCGGGACACTGTCGTCACCGAGACCGAGGACCGCCCCTTTGGCTCGACTGAAGAGACCAACGCCTGATAGCCGTAGTTGAACATCACTACGTGTCCGGGCTTGACATTTCCCCACGCGATTGCCCGGACGCTTCCCAATGACTGGAGGTGAATCATCCCGTCCCCTACGTCCCCCGCAGCCTGGTCAAGGTACTGTACGCCAGACATCTTGCCGAGCTTTTGCCACTTGGTGTCAGTCGTCGGTGTCAGGAACGGACCCGTACTACCGTTGCTTGGAGCCTGCTTCGCAGCGACAGGGGCGGCTGCTTCGTCAGCACCTTGCGTACGGTTCGCCTCTCCCCGCGTCCTGAACGGCGACGGCTCCACCTTCTTGCCCGGCCCGCGCCGCGCTCCCCGGTGACTGCTCCCCGCGCCGCCCTCCAGGTGGAACTCGGAACCGAACAGGGCGAGTTGCGCCTTGCGCAGGTAGAGCCGGAGCGACTTCCCGAGGGCCGTGCGCTTCTGCGTGCGACGAACTTCGCGCTGCCTTTCCTTCGGAGTCAGTACCGACAGTTGGCGATTCGGAATCATGTCTTCGGCGTTGTACGCACTTAACTGCTCACCAGGATGGAAGATGGTTCTTCTGACCGCATCCGTGTATCCCCGGTCTGCACTTCTTTCCGCACTGCTTCGCAGGTACTTCTTGTTGGCGCCAACACTCATCGGCGCGCCACCCGCATTGCTTCTCATCGTACGTCGGCGCCCAGTGTGGAAATCATGCGCGTGTTGCAACTCGTGAAGTAGGACGTGGAAGACCTCGTGGTTACTGTCGTGCTCGGGGTGATGACTAACGGTGATGACCGAAGAACCATTCATTCCAGCTCCCGCCTGGTGTCTTCCTCCAACCCCCGACCCCAAAGGCTTGGACATATCCTTGTGGCTCCACACAATCGAGTCCAACGCCTTTGGGTGGAACTGACTGTGCCACTCTTTCGGAAGTACATCGCGTGCCATGCCAACAAACGCATTCTCTGAGTTCCCTGGCTTCGCGTGCGCTTCGTCAAAC
>PEXZ01000069.1:0-3174 GCA_002763345.1 Candidatus Micrarchaeota archaeon CG08_land_8_20_14_0_20_59_11 | reverse complement strand
AGTGCCGAAGCGACATCGTCTGAGAACGATCCCGCCGGAAGGGACTGTCGCCGCGTTCTGGGGGTGGCGCCAATGCTTTCCTCAGCACCAGCCGCACGCTCTTCCCCCACTGCACCAGCCACGGGGACTCCCGCAGCTTCGACAGCGCCCCCGCCAGCATCCCCGACGCAGCTTCCGGCGTCGTGGTCAACTCCCGCGCCACTTGGTCAACCGACCGCCTCCGGACCACCATCTCGTGTATGGCGCGCCGTTCCTGCGGCGTCAGCCTCTTCACCGCCTCTTCGATATCCGCTCTCCGCATTTCGTCCAGCGTCTCTTTCTCCGGTTCGGCGTACTCGCTGGGCACCTGCTCGAAGTCTGGTTCGGCGAACTCTTCCCCAATGGCAGACTGTCGCGACTCCTGCGGGGCAAGGGCGTCCACGTTCTGCAGCCGGAGGAACTCGTTGTAGGTAATGCCTGCCGCCACGGCGACCTCCGCGTCTGACGCCTTGTGCCCGAGCTTCTGCTCCGTGGCGAGCCGCGCCGCGCGCACCTTGGCCAGCATCTTGTCGTCGCGTTCCGACACGCCAGGCCGACGCCGACTGGCGAACCACGCCCGTTCCGCGTACTGCTTCGCCGCGGCAACTGCCAAGTCGCTTCGTGTCAGTGGCGCATTGCTTCCGGGCTCCGGCTGCTCCACAGCCGGCTCGTTTCGCAGCCGTCGCAGTTCCAGCATGGCACCGTAGAACGCCTGTTGCAGGATGTCGCTCCAGTCGTTGGAGTTGATGTCGCCCGGCCGCTCAGACACGCGGACGCCGTAACGCCTATCGAAGTAGCGCCGCACCGACGCCGCGATTCGCTCCGCGTTCGTATGCCCGTGCCAGTCCGGCTGGTCGAACCACTGCCGATCAGCAGAGATCAACGGCATCCGGTTGCCGGTCCCCGGTTTAGTGCCACCGCTGAGCTTGTCATCCCAGTACGGCTGGACGTGTTCGCGGGGAACGGTGTCGAGTCGGTACACCTTGTCGCCGTAGACCTGCGCGATCTTCACGGTGTCACCGAGGGGTTCCTCGTGAATCACTCCAACGTGCGCCCGCGTGTGTTCCCCAGGCACCTTGTACTTGACAAGCTTGCCTTGCTGCAGGGGAACCTCGTGGGGACCGCTCACGCGCAGGGAAAACGGTTCTTCCGTCGCCCGCACCACGTCGGCATTCGTCACGTGCTGATGAGTGCCGTCGGGATACTGCACGGTGACCAGCCGTTTTTTCGGGTTGCCGACCACGCGGGAGACGGTTCCGTTCACGTTGACGATCTGACCGTGCCGCAGGCTCGCCACGGGCAGGCTGCGGGTGTACCCGCCTACTTGGGCGACCTTGCCCTTTATGCGTCGTGTGTGCCCGCGTACAGCGACGAGGACGCCCTTGACAAGGGTTGCGAGGCTCTTCCGGGACGGCCGCGGTGGCTGTTCTGGCGAGTCGCGACGCAGCAATTCATCTGCCTCGTCGCCATAGTCCCGCAACCACTCGCTGAATGCTTGTTCGTCGGGGGTGAGTTTCACGGTGGCTGCTCCTAACGCGATGAACGTACCCGGGAAGGCTTTGCGACCTCCATCCAATACGGCACTGCAACATCATATCGTCGACACGCCTCCAGCATCCTTGGTAGGAGTATCTCTCGATATGTGTGATTGGCTACTGCGTCCATCACTTCCGAAATGTCCTTGAATCTTTCCAGGCTCTGCTCCAATTCCAAACGTGTCATGGGGATACTCATGCTTCACCGCCCTCGCTGGCTTTCTTGACAGTTTTCTTGCGCAGTCTGGTTATCTCATCCCGCGTCGTACCCAAGAGTTTCAGGTAGTCATCATAGGTCAACTCCGGCGATTCGTCACTCTCCACGCCTTCCACGATTGCCCGTTGCGCCTGTGCTTTGCGGGCGACGACTTCCGCCTTGTGCGTTTCCACGTCATTGTCCATCGCCAGACGAATCAGCACCACGTCGGAAGTCTGTCCCGGTCGGTAAATGCGCCCCTCGCGTTGCTCCAGCACATCGGGACGCCAGGGGATATCCAAGTGCAGCAACTTGTTGGCGTTGCCTTGCAGGTTCAGACCTTCGGCGGCTGCATCCGAAGCCAACAATACCTTATACTTCCCCGAGTTCATGCCGTCCACGATGGATTGTACGTCAGTGGCCTTCATGCCTCCCCTGATGACGGCAATCTCGTTGTCAGGCGTGCCCTTTTCCAACAGTTCCCGGTGTAGGATGTCCAGAACTGGCAAGAAATGACAGTAAAGAGCAATCCCATGATTCTCGCCATTGTAGAAATGGTCGTGTACAATTTGCACCGCTTCGTCAATCTTCGGCGCCTTCCCCTTGTAGTCAGGGTCAAGAATCTCCGGGGTGATGCCAAGCTGTTCCATGCGCAACAAGCTGGTCAACACTGAACTCTTTTCGTCAGCAGACAATTGACCTGCCGTCGCGCTTCCGGCCACGACCTGCAAGGCGCCCTCGCGCGCCAGTTCGTAGAGTTTTCGTTGATCGGGAGCCATATCCAGCGTTTGGACAACCTTGCTCTTTTGCGTCATTGGGACGTTCACGTCAGGGCTTTCCCAGGTGCGAGACATGATATAAGGTGCAACCACTTCGCGCGTTTTCTTCTTGTCCTTGTATCCCGTGATCTTGGGCACCTTACGCCCCCCAGGGATTGTCTGCCATTCTACCGTGCAATGCTCATTCATGAAGTTTGTCCTGGTGCCGAGTAATGCCGGTTGCAGACGTGCCATCAAGTTGTAGAGATCTTCGGGTGAATTGGGAATTGGGGTAGCGCTCAAATCCCAGATATACGGCGCGGAGAAGTGCTCCTTCGCGTTCAAGGCAACCTGCGAACTTTTCCCTTTCAACCGCACGCACTCATCGTTGACGACGATATCGAAGCCCTCGCCCTTCAATTTCTCCGGTTCCCGTTGAATCAAAGCGTATCCGGCAACCACGAAGTCGGCATCCCTTGCGTCTTCGTACTGCTTCGCACGTTGCGAGGGAGTGCCGTCAATCAGTACAACCTTCTTGTCCGGGTACAAAGAATTGATGTCTCGGACCGTGCCCACTTTGCGAGCGGACGGGACGACGAAGAGCGCGCGTTTCGCCTTCCCGGCTTCCTGCAAGGCAACGGCTGCCGTGGTAGCCGTATACGTCTTG
>PEXZ01000056.1 GCA_002763345.1 Candidatus Micrarchaeota archaeon CG08_land_8_20_14_0_20_59_11 | reverse complement strand
GTCTTTTATCGTAACCCCGTGTTTTCCGCCAAGGACGCGGCATAGGGCGGTCCGATTCCCATGCCCGCGTACGCCGTTTCCGAAGAGGTTGGGGAGGTTGCGCACGATCTGAAAAAGATACGGGTTACGGGGTTCGGCAACGACTACGCGCTTTTCAAAAAGGCGTTGCCCGTCATGGTGGAGGAAAGAGAATTTTACCGCAGCCGCGGTTTCGAACCGGTCGCCGGCTGCGGCAAACTCGCGGGCGAGGTTTACATAGCCAAAAAAATCCACTGCGAATCGCTGCACCGGCTGGACAAATTTCGCGTCGTATTTCAGGTTCTCGATTGCAAAATAAGAATCATCGAGGTATTTTTCAAGGGCGACAAGGAAACCGAGGATAAGGCTAAGATACGACGCTACTGCGCTGCTGACTGACGCCCCCGCGGCGTCCGCCGCCGCAACCATTATTATCCTCCCCGCGCTTGTTTCACCGTATGGCCGAGGGAATGTTCTGGGCTGACCAAATCGCTCGCAGCGTCGGCGCGAGCGGCGCGCAGGTTGTGAACGATTCGAAGACGCCTTCGGGACGCGTCCACGTCGGCGCGCTTCGCGGCGTAATCATCCACGACGTCATCTACAAAGCGATGAGGGATGCGGGCGTGAAGGCGGCGTTCTACTACGGCGAGGACGACTACGACCCGATGGACTCGCTTCCCGTTTATCTCGACGCCGCGAAATACGCCGAGCACATGGGCAAGCCCCTGAGCGAGATACCCGCTCCGGACGGCAGCAACCGCTCGTACGCCGACTTCTGGATGGAGGACTTCCGCGAGGTTTACGAGCGGCTCGGCGCGAGGCCCGAGATTTACAAAATGAGCGAGCTGTACAAGAAGGGAAGGCTCAACGAGACGATACGGCTGGTGCTGGAAAACGCGGAAACGGTGCGCCGCATTTACAAAAACGTCAGCGGCTCGGACAAGGGCAAGGACTGGCTGCCTGTTTCGGTCATATGCGAAAAGTGCGGCAGGATAGGCACGACGAGGGCGTTTGCGTTCGACGGAACGCACGTTTCCTACAAATGCGAGCCTTCGATGGTGGAGTGGGCGAAAGGGTGCGGACACGAGGGCAAAAAGTCGCCATTTGACGGCGGCGGGAAACTTCCATGGAAGTTGGAATGGGTGGCGCAATGGCTTCACATCGGCGTCACGATTGAAGGCGCGGGAAAGGACCATTCAACCGCAGGCGGAGCGCGCGACGTGTCCGAGGCGGTGTTCCGCGAGATTTTCAAGAAGGAGCCGCCGAAGAACGTGCCCTACGAGTTCTTCCTGCTCGGCGGGAAGAAGATGAGCTCCTCGAAGGGCTTGGGCGTTTCTGCCCGCGAAATATCCGAAATCGTTTCTCCCGAATTGCTGCGCTTCCTGATGGCACGCTACCAGCCGAACACCGCGATTGACTTCAACCCGGAAGGCGATGCGATTCCGCGGCTCTTCGACGACTATGACGCCGCTGCCTCCGTCTACTTCAAGAAGGCGGAAGCTCGCGATCCCGACGTTCCGCGCATTTATGCCTTATCGCAGGTGCGCGAGCCGCACGAGCATTTCGCCCCTTCCTTCTCCTTCCTGGCGTCGCTGATGCAGATACCGGGCGTCAATCCCGAGTCGGAATTCGAAAAGCAGAAAGGCAGCCCCCTTTCCCACGAGGAGAAGTCGCTGCTCGCCGAGCGCACCGCCTACGCGAAGATATGGCTGGAGAGGCTCGCTCCCGAAGAGTCGAAGCTGAAGATACTGGAACACGCCTCGACCGAATGGGCGTCCCTGTCGGAGCCGCAGCAGAAAGCCCTCGCGGATTTCGCCGGAATATTCGAGAAGGAGCCGGCGCAATCGAAGCAGATTGAAGCGATAACCGCCATATTGACGAGCCGCGGGCTCAAGATAGGCGACTTCTATTCCGCCGCGTACTTGATTTTCCTCGGAAAGAGAAAGGGACCGAAGCTCGTGCCGTTCCTGAACGCGCTCAACCGTTCCTTCGTGGTGCAGCGCCTGCGCGGGCTGTAACCGCCAGAAGACAAGAGCGGGTAGCGCTGATGATTTTCACGCGTTTTGTTTCGCCGATTCTCGCGCCTTTTACCGCCACGGGCTTGTAGGAGTCATTCCTGCCCACGACCGTTCCATCCTTCCCCTTTTCAATAAACAGCACATCGCCTTCCCACCCGGCCCATTCCTTGTTTTTCTCTTCCGAGATTTTCCTGCACAGCGCACTCGCGATTTCGCTGCGCTTTTTGATGACGGAGTTGGGCAGCTGCAACATTTTAGATGCGGCGGTGTGCGGGCGCGCGCAGTATTTGGAGACGTTCACCACGTCGAACCGCACGGCACGGAGCAAATCCATGGTTTTCCCGAAATCGGCTTCGGTTTCGGTTGGGAATCCGACGATGATGTCGGTGGCGAGCGTGATTCGGGGGTATTTTCTGCGGTAGGAAGTAATGGCACGGTGGAAATCGGCAACGGAATAAGGACGCTGCATCGCTTTCAAGACGGCATCACTTCCACTTTGCACGGGGATATGCAGAAATTTGTAAACCTTGGAAGGCGAAAACGCGCCAATTACTTTCGGAGCGTGTTCGGGATTCAGCATGCCGATGCGCACGCGGAAGTCGCCGGGGATTTGATTGAGGGCGGCGGAAAGGGCGGGCAGCGACGTGCCTATGTCCAAACCATACGCGCCGTCGTCCTGCGCGCACAACTGGATTTCGCGGGCGCCTTCCTTTACGCACGATTCGGCGGCGCGCATTATCTCCCGCACGCCATAACTCCTCAACCCACCGCGCGCGATTTTCGTTTCGCAGAACGAGCACGCGCCGAGGCAGCCTTCGCAGATGCGGACGCGGCCAACCAAGCCGTCGGCATGTGCGGAGAGGCAGCGTTTTCCCCTGCCTAACCAGCGCACGGGCTTTCCTTTGGCTGCCGACTTGACTGCCGCCGCAATTCTGTGCTGCTGGGAAATGCCGACAAGCGAGGCGTTCGGTTTTGTGCGGAGGATTTTCTCTGGCTCGGCTTCGGCAAGGCATCCCGTCACCACTACTGGAATCTTCTCGCGGCTTATGGCGCACAATATTTTCTGCTCCGTCGCGTCCTTGACGCAGCAGGTGTTGTAGATTGCCACGCGGGCGTTTATGCTGCGGACTGCCTTCGCGACGGCGTCGGAATCCGCTCTGTTGAAGGCGCACCCGTACGTGCGGAGCATAACGCGCATATTATAAAGATTGACGCAGGAACATAAAAACATGAAGAAGAGGGGTTCGCACAAGTGCCTGCGCTGCGGCAAGGAAACGGCTTACATCGAGCCGTGCGACTATTGCGAGCCGAAGCGCATGGTGTGCGCGTCGTGCATCAAGTCCAGCAAGACGGCATCGAAGATAGACCGCAAGGTAATCTGCAAGGACTGCTGGGGCAGGATGCCGAAGCGCAAGGCGTACAAGAGCGCTTAGCTTTTAGCGCAGGTTTTCGAGGCGAGCGGAGCGCAGTGAGGTTTAAATTTCCTCGCGTGTTTACCTGCGTATGCTGCTCGAACTCGCCTCGCTCGTCGTCGCGCTGCTCGTGCTTGCGAAAGCTTCCGAGTACGCGATAGGGCACGCCATAGTTGTCGCGCGCTTCCTGCGCATCAGCGAGATGGCGATAGGTTTCCTCCTCGTTTCCACCGCCACCTCCATGCCCGAATTCTTCGTCGGCATCACCGCCTCGTCCGCAGGCGAAACAGGCATATCCGTCGGGAACGTCCTCGGCGCGAACGTGGCGGACTTGCTGCTTGTCGGAGGCGCAACCGCGCTTGCGGGAACCGTGGTCCTGCGCAGGAAGGAAATACCCGAACTGCTGAAGATGCTGTTCGCGATAACCGTGCTTTCAGTAATCGTGCTCCTTCCGCTCGGCAGGTTCTCGGGAATTCTCCTGCTCCTCGTATTCACGGGCTACGCAGTGTATCTCCTGCAGAAAAAGGTGTCCGAGCATATGGACGGAGGGCGTTCCGTTTCCAGAAAGGAGGCGCTCGCGTCGGGCGCGCTCTTCTTCGCGTCGATGGCTGTAGTCGTCGTTTGCGCCAACTTCGTAGTTTCATCCGCAGTTGCAATCGCAACAGCCTTCAACGTCTCGCGGGCATTCATAGCAGGCACGCTCGTCTCGATGGGCACAACGCTTCCCGAGCTCGCGACGAGCGTCACCGCAGTCCGCAAAAAGCTCAGCGGAATCGCCATAGGCAACGTCGTCGGCAGCTGCATCACGAACCTTACGCTCGTTCTCGGCGCAGCCGCGGTGGTGACGCCCATCCGCACCGACCTTCCCGCCTTCATGAACCTCGCGGTGTTCGCGCTCCTTTCGTGCGCCATGTTCTGGATATTCGTGAAGAACCGCAGGCTCAGCAGGCGCGAGGGCTTTATGCTTCTTGGGACGTACGCGCTCTTCCTCGTTTCCGCGCTCGTCACGGAACTCGGCACGTAGTCTTTTAAATTCCCGCGTCCTTCTTTGCACGTGATAGAGCAGCTTCTCGTGCTCGGCGTCGTGATGCTCCTCGGGTTCTTCAGCCTCGCCTTCTTCGAGCGCACCAGGATTCCCGACGTCCTGCTCCTCCTGCTCATAGGCGTCCTGTTGGGGCCGGTGTTCCGGATAGTGGACCCGGCGTATTTCGTCTCGCTCGCGCCGCTTGTCGGAACGCTCGCGCTCATAATCGTGCTTTTCGACGCCGGGCTCGGGCTCAACCTCTTCAGGGTATTCGGCGAACTGTCGCGCACTACCGCGTTCACCGTCGCCGTCTTCATTCTGAGCTGCGGCTTCGCTGCGGCGCTGTTGCACTTCGCGTTCGGCTGGCGACTGCTTTACGCGCTTCTCATGGGCGCGATAATCGGCGGTTCGAGTTCCAACATAGTTGTGCCGATTATTTCGCGGCTTGGCGCGTCCGAGGATACGAAGACGATACTAAGCCTCGAATCCGTGCTCACCGACGCGCTCTGCATCGTCGCTGCCGTCGCGCTCGTGAAGGTTGCGACGCTCGGCTCCTTCGACGCGTCGGTTGCGCTGCACGACGTGGCGAGCGCCTTCTCCATCGCGGCGGTGGCGGGATTCGCCTTCGGCATGTTCTGGATAGGCATCCTGCGGCGCTTCTACGGCAAGCCTTTCGGGTACGTCGTCACGCTTGCGATTCTGTTCATCATGTATTCCTTCGTCGAGGTGCTGAAGGGAAGCGGCGCCGTCGCCGTCCTCGTGTTCAGCATCGTGCTTGGCAACTCGCAGGAAATCGCGCGCATGTTCAAGCTGGAGGGCGATTACTCGCTCGACAAGTCCATCAAGGTCGTCGAAACCGAAATCTCCTTTTTCGTCCGCACATTCTTCTTCGTCTTCCTCGGGCTCGTCTTCAATCTCGGCGCGCTGGCGGTGCAACCGCTCCTGCTCGCAGGCGCGCTCACCTTGGCACTCATCGTCGCGCGCTTCGTAGGAGTCCGCCTGCTCGTCATGTTCTCCCCGTCGTTGCGCTCGTCGGCGGTGCTTCTCACGACCATGATGCCGCGCGGGCTCGCGGCGGCGGTGCTGGCGTTCCTGCCCGCGGAATCCGGCGTCCAAATCCCGCTTCTAGTTGAAACGGTGTTCCTCGTGATTCTCTTCACGAACGTCGTCGCGACAATCGGCGCGTTCGCCTCCGAAAAAGGCGGCAGGGCGTCGCCTGCGCCGCCTTCGCCGAAGGGACGCCCCAGGATAGTTCCAAGCAGGGGCAAAGGCGGCTAAGCGGGGCTAGTACGCCGCGTCGAGCAATTTCCACGGACTAAGAAGGAGGAATCCGCCGAGGAACATGATGACGAGGTTGTCCAGCGCGACGACGTCGAATATGAAGAGCAGTAGCCCGATGACGCAGAACGCCTGCACAAGAGGGTCGAGTGCCACGATATAATAGGCGCGCTTGGGAATAAAAAGTTACTACCTGACGGTTGTTCCCGCTTTTTTGCCGGACAAGGCGGAACGAACAGCCGCCAACTCCCTGCCGTCGGCGAAATCCACGCGGATTTTGGAGCGCGCCGCGAGCTTGCAGGCGACGAGGTCGAAGGGGAAATTCGTGCGCGCCTTCCGCTCGTCGAATTTATTTGCGAGAGTAATGAGCTGCGCGTACGCCAGTTTTTTGAAAAGCCGCGCGCCCTTCTTCGACGGGTCCTTGTCGTAAATTCCCGCAACCTTGCTGAGGTTCACTATTCTTTTCGCGCCCAGGCGCTCCGCGAGCAGGACGGACACCGCGTCGGTCGTCAGTCCCTCCAACATCCCGCCCATCACCGGCGTGCCGCCCCTGCTTGCGACAAAAGCGGCGTCGTCAAAGGAAAGGCAAACCTTCTCTCCCAACTCCGCTGCGACAACCGCGGCATTAATTCTCGTTGCGCGAATCGCCGCCCTGTCCGCGAAAAATTCGTTCTTCGTTTCCTTGCGGGCTTTCTCGGCGTATTTTTTCGCCAGGGTGCCGCCGCCCACCACGACCGCCTTGCCTTTTAGCAGCGGTGCGACTGCCTCGACGTAGCCTTTGTTGATTTTTTCGCCTTCGTAGAGCAGCGAACCGCCGAGGGACACGACGAGCATACGAAACCCTTTAAATCGGCGGCTTCTTATAAATCGCACGGTGGGGAAATGAGCGACGACTTCGTGCCCTGGGTGGAGAAATACCGCCCGCACAAACTTTCCGAGATTATCGGGCACGAGAACGTCACGAAGCGGCTGGAATTCTACGCGAAGAAGAAGAACATGCCGCACCTGCTTTTCTGCGGTCCCGCGGGGTGCGGGAAGACGACGAGCGTGATTGCGCTCGCCAACGAATTGTACGGCGACCAGCTCAGGCAGTCCTTCCTCGAGCTGAACGCCTCGGACGAACGGGGGATTGACGTCGTGCGCGGGAAAATAAAGGATTTCGCGCGTTCGCTCGCGCTCAGCGACGTTCCCTTCAAGATGATATTCCTCGACGAGGCGGACGCGCTCACGTCGGACGCGCAGCACGCCTTGCGGAGGACGATGGAGCAGTACTCGCGCAACACGCGCTTCTGTTTGTCGGCGAATTACTCGTCGCGCATCATCGAGCCGCTGCAGAGCAGGTGCGCCGTATTCCGTTTCGCCTCGCTGCACGACGAGGATTTGCAGAAGATTATCGCGCACATCGCGAAAGCCGAGGGGTTGAAGGTGGACGAAGCCGCCGAGAAAGCCCTCCTGTACGTCTCCGCCGGCGACGGCCGCAAAGTCGTAAACTGCCTGCAGGCGTGTTCAGCCTCCGGAAACCACGTGACCGGGGACGAGGTTTACAAGGTTGCGTCGCGTGCGCGTCCGAAGGAAGTCGCGGAAATGGTGCAGCTCGCGCTTAAAGGAAGGTTCACGGAGGCGCGGAAACTGCTCGACGAACTGATGATTCGCTACGGCATGTCGGGCGAGGACGTGATGGCGCAGCTTTACAACGAGATAATCGCGCTCGACATTCCCGACGCGGAGAAGGTCCTCCTGGTGGACCGCGTCGGCGAGTACGACTTCCGCCTGAGCGAGGGTGCGGACGAACGCATCCAGTTGGAAGCCCTGCTCGCCCAAATCATGCTGATTAAAAGCCGCCCGAAATAATGTCGCGCTTTTAGTGCAGGTTTTGCGAGGCGCTTGGTGGCGCTGAGCAAAAAGTGCTAGCCGAGCTTGTCGTGCAGCTTCTTCGCCATCTGGATGCTGCTGTTTATCTTGTCGTACGCAGCCGCGGCGTCGTTCTCCTCTATGAGGAACGATGTGTACGAGAGGGAGGAGAAGGTCACTAGGATATTGACGCCTATGCCGGAGAGTTCGCTTGCGAGGAACGCCAGCACGCCGGGGGTGTAATCGCAGGTCATCGGTTCCATCAGTGTGAGCAACGCGAGCCCCTCCGCCTTGTGCTTTATCCTCTTTCCGTCGCCCTTCGCTATCCCGACGAGCTGCGACAGGAACCTGCTCATCGCAACTACGCTTATCTCCTCGCTGCGCTGGTTGATGTACATCTTCTCGCCGCCAATCCAGTCGACCGAACGCTCCAGTTCGATGAGCGCGTGGTACGTCTCGTCCGAGCGGTGGAACGTGATGTAGCACATGTCGGTGCGCAGCACGAGTTTCATGTCCTTTACTACCTCGTAGATGTTCTTGTTGTCGCCGTTGAACGCGCCCGAGTGGACGTGGCGCCGAATCGCCATGATGATGGCGTCGAGCCCCACGTTCTCCTTCATGCGCTCGGCTACAAGCGGCTGTATCATGCGCGCCAGCGCGGAATAGTTGACGAGGTCGTTCTTGAACGCGAGCCGGAGGTAGTGCATCTCCGCAAGAATCTCGCTCACGGCATCCATGACGCTGTAGCCCATGATTATATGTTTCCGAGCTTGTTTTTAAAGGAATTTATTGTTTTTGTCAAGAAAAATAACGATTTGTCAAATTTACGTAAAAATAGTCCAAAAACAGAAGCCTTATACGCTTTTCCGTCGTCCTATTAGCGAGTGGCGTTGGGCGCTGCTCGGCGGAAAAACCAAGGGAGGCAATCCGGTTTTAATCGCGCGCCCCGTTGGCGCCCAACTGACCACTGCGCGGTCTTTGTCGTGCACCAAGTCGGAATCAGCGCTTTCGGGGAAAACTTCGCTACTCGGAAGCGGGGCTTCGAACTGCCGCAGAGCGAGATAATCACGCTGGCGGCGATCTTCGGCTTGGCGTATTCGGTGATATACGGCGAGTATCTGCTGCTGGTGGTTATCGTCGCGCTGTTGGCGCTGTTCCGCGGACGCCCCAAGCGTGAGCACTCGCTCGAGAATATAACCGTCTGATTGCACTTTTTGCTTCGCCTCGCTTCGTTCGGCTCGCAAAACCTGCACTAAAAGCACTTTTTCTTCGTCGCTTCGCTCCTCGAAAACCTGCACTAAAAGCGCGACTGCGCTAGCGCATTTTATACCTTAGCAGCGCCGCCACGCGAAATGCCTTGAATTCCATGCCGGCGTCGTCTTCGGAATCGAATATCGCGACAGGAGCGCCTGTGCGCCGTGCCTTGTCAATCAGCACGTTCGCTTCCTGCCGCGTTTCCTTCTTCTTCAAAAGTTCGTCGAGAATCATCAGTTGCTCAACCGCCCTCGCGTCAACAGCAGCAGCAACGTCCGCCATTCCGTAAACCGCCGTGCCTTCCTCCTTCGCGACGCGCTTCTTTAGCTCCTCGAGAAGCTCGAACTCCTTCGCGACGCGCTGCTCGCCGAGCACGCGCTGGACGATTCCCTTTTTCAGCAGCTCGTAGACGCCGCTCCTCTCGGCGTTGCTCGTGACTTCGAATGAAATGCGCTTCAGCAGCGCGGGCGACTTCTCGGAAACGTATTTCTTGAACGAGTCCTTCGCAAATCCCGGGCCCGCAACTATCAGCTTTCCTTCCGCCGCCTCCGCCTGCTTCAGAAGTTCTCCGAAGAACCGCTTCCTCTCCTCGTCGAACGTCTTCGGGTCCCGCTTCCGCGCCTGGCTCGCCACCTCGAAGACGAACCGCACCCCGCTCGCCTGAAGCCGCGCGACAGTCGCCTTCTCGTCGTCAAGAACGATTATCGTGGCGCGAACCTGTTTTTCGCCGGCTTCCTTCAGAAGTTCGCGGTGGAACGGCGCGAGCACCTTCCTTATCATCAGCCTGCCGCCGGTTTCCACGTCAATCGTGTGGTGGTCGCCCTGCTGGACGTATTCCTCGGGGCTTCCCGAAAGGATGACGCCCGTCAGCCGCAGCTTGTTCGCCGATTCCGCGAACTCGATTTTTTCGAGCCGCAGCTCGACGCGCACCTTCTTCTTCTCGCCAGAATCCTTCTCTGCCCCGAGCGGCTTGAACCTGCGGAAGGAGCTGCCCTCCACCACGTCGCCCGCCTCCAGCAAACGCGTGAGGAACCACAAATCCTCGAGCGACTGCGCCTCCACCTTCAGCTCGTTCTGCCGCTCGTCGCGGTGGACTATTCGCATCGTTAAGCCTTCCGTTTCCTAATTACCAAAAATACGAACAGCGCAACGGTGCCCAGCATCAGTAAAAGCAGCATGATGTTCGCGGTATTGTCTGGCGCCAGTTCGGGCGGCTTCGCTTCTGGAACGGACGCGCTGCGCTTGGCTTCGCTAGCCGCGACCAGTCCGGTGAGGGACGCTTGACGTTCGGCTTC
>PEXZ01000043.1 GCA_002763345.1 Candidatus Micrarchaeota archaeon CG08_land_8_20_14_0_20_59_11 | reverse complement strand
AGGAGAAAAAGTAAATGGGCGACCCCCGCAAGAAACGCAAACTGTACGAGAAACCCAAGCGGCTATGGGACGCCAAGCGCATCGCGGAAGAGGGCGGGCTCAAGGAAGATTACGGGCTCAAGAACTCGCGCGAGGTTTGGCGCATGAAGACGATTCTCAGGAAAATCAGGCGCGAGGCGAGGCGGCTGCTCTCGAAGAAGGGAGCAGGAATCGACGAACGCGCGGAGCGCCTGCTCAAGCGCGTCAAATCCTTCCTCCTGAAGAAGGCGGACGCGACGCTGGACGACGTGCTCGCGCTTACCACGAAGGACATACTGGAACGCAGGCTGCAGGCGGTTGTCGTGCGCAGGAAGATGGCGCAGACGATGAAGCAGGCGAGGCAGTACATAACGCACGGGCACATCGCAGTAGGCGAGCAGAAGGTCACGGCGCCGTCCTACCTCGTCAAGTTCGATGAGGAGGACAGCGTGCGCTGGCATTCAAAGCCCATAGGCATGATTAAACAGGAAGCTGAAGCGGTGAGCGAGAATGGTTGAAGAGGAAGAAACAAAGACGCACGAGACGCACGCGCACGCAGTTCCGGCTCACCACGTCGAGAAGAAGGAGGAGGCGCAGGCGGAAGCACCGAAGCACGAAGCCCACAAACCAGAGGCGAAGGAAGCGCCGAAAGCTGAAGCGCCCAAGGCGGAAGCTCCAAAGCCCGCTTCCCCTGTTCCGCTGCGCGAGGCGAAGCTCGTGAAGTCCGCGCCGCCCAGCGAAACGAAGTGGGGGGTTGCGCACGTCTTCTCCTCGAAGAACGACACGATTATCACGATTACCGATTTGAGCGGCGCGGAGACGATATCCGTCGGAAGCGGCGGGATGATAGTCAAGAGCGACCGCGAGGAAGGCGGGCCGTACGCCGCGATGCAGGCTGCTTTCAGGGCAGCGGACAAGGCGAAGAAGGCGGGCATAACCGCCGTGCACGTCCGGGTGCGCGCGCCCGGCGGGCATCATACGAAGACGCCGGGTTCGGGAGCGCAGGCGGCCATAAGAGCCCTCGCCCGCTCCGGCATCCGCATCGGCAAGATAGAAGACGTTACTCCGATTCCGACGGACACCACGAAGCGTCCGGGCGGAAAGCGTGGGAGGCGCGTGTAAATGCAGATTGACGTACTGAAGGACGGCGGCGCGACTGCGGTGCTTTCGCTGAAAGGCGTTTCCCCGTCGTTCGTCAATGCGCTGCGTCGCGCGATTATATCGGATTTGCCCGCATTCGCCATCGATGAAATAGACATGCTGGAGAACACGAGCCCGCTGTTCAACGAGTACGTCGCCGGACGCGTCGGGCTTGTGCCGCTGACGTGGGAGGAGAACGCGTCGCCGGATGCGCGTGTCCTGTTTTCGCTCAATGCGGAAGCAGTTGATGCGCCCCGTGTGGTTTACGCTGGCGAACTTACTACTGACGACCCCAATATCAAAGTATTTGCAACTCACGTCCCGCTCATGAAGCTCGGCAAGGGGCAGCGCCTGCGTCTGCAGGGAACCGCCCTGATAGGCACCGCGAAGAGGCATGCGAAGTTCCAGAGCGCGATGGCGTCCTTCGGGCAGCTGCCCGAGTTCAAGAAGAACGCGAAGTGCGACAAGTGCGGGGAATGCGTGAAGGCGTGCCCCCAGAAAATCATTTCCGATTCGATTGCGCTTACCGCGCCTGAAAAATGCATCCTCTGCGAGGAGTGCGTCGAGGCGTGCGAGAAGGAGGCGCTGAAGGTGTTTCCGAAGGAGGACGAGTTCGTCCTCTTCGTCGAGTCGTACAACAACCTGTCCGCCCTGCAGCAGACGAAGCGCGCGTTCGAGGCGATGAAGGCGCAGGCGGACGCTGCGGAAAAGGAACTTAAATGAGGTTCGTCGTAAGAGTGATGCCGAACGCGAAGCAAACCGCGTTCTTTTCGAGGAACGGCGCGTTTTGCGCGCGTTTGAAGGCAAAGCCCCTTGAGGGAAAGGCGAACAGGGAGCTGGAGGATGCGCTCTCGGAAGCGCTTGGAAAAAAGGTAAAAATCGTGCGCGGCGCGAAGTCGCGCGAAAAAACATGCGAAACGGAAGCAACGGAAGACGACGTGAAAAAAACATTTGGCGCAGTGCGCTTTTAGTGCAGGTTTTGCGAGGCGAAGCCGAGCAAAAAGTGCCGCGCGAAAAAACATGCGAAACGGAAGCAAACGAGGATGATTTGAAAAAGATTTTTTGCACAGGCGGTTTTTAGTGCAGGTTTTTCGAGGCGCGCAAAGCGCCGAGAAAAAAGTGCGCAGGGGTGGCAGAGCCTGGTCAAAAAGGGCAATAGGTCTTCGTGAAGGATGCGACCTCAGCGTTTCCTTTGCTGGACGCACGCAGCGGCGTGCGTCGTGCAGAGAAAACGTAACAGGACGCGCCCGAAAGCCCTTTTGCCGCTTGGCAATGCGCAGGCTTGAGGTGCCTGTCCTTTAGGGGTTCGAGGGTTCAAATCCCTTCCCCTGCACTTCTTTTCTTTTTCGAGAAAAAGAAAAGACCTGCACTAGAAAAGAAAAAGCAAGAGACTGCACTAAAAAGAAAAAAGGTCGACCTGCACTAAAAGAAAAAGAAAAGAAAAAGATTTGCGCTAAACGGAAAAGAAACATCGCGGTGGAAAAGATGAAGCACGGTCCCGAAAACATTCAGACGCTGAAGCTCGTCACGAAGCTCAACAAGAAGAAGGGCTTGTGGCGCAGGGTATCGGAGATTCTGTGCGCGTCCCGCAGGCGCAGGCCCGAGATGAACGTCGGAAGGCTGGCGAGGGTGACGAAGGCTGGCGACATAGCCGTGCTTCCCGGAAAGCTTCTCAGCGGCGGGGAAATCGGGCATGCGGTGACAATCGGGTGCATGGGCGCATCGGCTGCCGCGAAGAAGAAGGTGGAGGCGGCGAAGGGAAAGGTAGTCGCGCTCGCGGTTCTGTTTGAAAAGCACGCCGACGGCAAGGGCGTGCGGTTGCTGAAGTGATTCAATTGGCTGACGAAATAGTCATTGACGGGAACGGGCTCGTTATCGGGCGCTTGTGCGCCGTGTGCGCGAAGAAGCTGCTTTCGGGCTACTCCGTAGTCGTCGTGAACGCGGAGAAGGCCGTTTTCTCCGGCGATTTGACGGATATCGCGAAGGACTACCGCGCCCGCCGCGGAATCCAGGACAAGTCGAACCCCAGCCACAGCGTCAAGTGGCCGAGGCGGCCGGATTTGCTGTTCAGGAAGATTCTGTCCGGCATGCTTCCGCGCTCGAGGCGGATAACCTCGCTCAGGCGCTTCCGCGCGTATCTCGGCGTCCCGAAGGAGTTCGAGGGAAAGGCGAAGAAGACGGACATAAAGGCGTCGACTGCGCTGCAATACGAGGCGGTGCCGCTCGGCGACGTGTGCGCGAAACTTTGATGGTGATATTCGATGGCTGAGAAGGTTGCGAAAAAGAAGAAAACGAAGATAGCGATGGCGCGCGGAAAGCGCAAGGAGGCAATCGCGCGCGCGACAGTGCGCGAAGGAAAGGGGCTGGTGCGCATCAACGACATTTCCATCGATGCGCTGCAGTCGCCCTTCATCAGGCAGATTATAACTGAACCGTTGCGCTTCATAGACGCCGCCCAGAGCGCCAAGATTGACGTGCGCGTAACCGTCCGCGGAGGCGGGGTGATGGGACAGGCGCAGGCTGCGCGCACCGCAATCGCGCGCGCCGTCGCCGCGCACTTCGGCGACGACCTGAGGAAGCGCATGATAGAATACGACCGTTCGCTCATTGTCGAGGACCCGCGCCGAGTCGAGCCCAAGAAGTTCAAGGGTCCGAAAGCCCGCGCGAGATTCACGAAGTCCTATAGATGAAACGCGCCTGCATGACGCATCCTGCGAGGATGCGTCTAACAAAGGTTTGCCTGCACTGCGGCTCTCCGAATCTGGTTACCGCCAGCCTTGAGCGCGGCGGGATTCCCGGCGCGTTCGAGCTCAGCGGCATCTATCGTTGCGAAAAGTGCGGATACGTAGGCGTGCCGTTGCTCGTGAAGGACGCGGCGAAATACCGCAAGCATGCGTCATGCTTAAAAAAGCAGAAGCGCTAACGCCTTCGTGCGCATTTCCATCCGCAACAAGCGCCAGCTCGTGGGCGGACATACCCATTCGGTCGAGCGGCGCTCGCAGGGGCAACGAACGCTTTAAATACTTCACCTGCACAAAAAACTGCCTATGCTGATGCCTGTTCGCTGTTTCACGTGCGGCAAGCCCGTCGCCGAATACAAGGACGAGTACGCGGAGCGCGTCGCCAAGGGCGAGCCTGCCGAAAAGGTGCTCGATTCCCTCGGCATAACCCGTTATTGCTGCCGTAGGATGTTCGTTTCGCACGTCGAGCTGATTGACGAGATTCTGCCGTTCCCGAGATACTGATTGTCTTTTAAATTTCGCCGAGCAAATTATCTGGCAATAGGGGGAATGGGCTAGCCTGGCAATGCTACCAGCTTGGGGTGCTGGTGACCCGAGTTCGAATCTCGGTTCCCCCAG
>PEXZ01000022.1 GCA_002763345.1 Candidatus Micrarchaeota archaeon CG08_land_8_20_14_0_20_59_11 | reverse complement strand
AGCCAGCCCGAAGACGAGAAGAACGCGAGCAGCAGCGACGACGAAACGGAAACAAGAGTCGCGCAGCGCAGCCCGTACAGAAAGAGCGCGAGAATCCAGAACGCGCCCACGAAATCCAGCTGCATGCCCCAGGGGACCCGGAAAAAGGGCAGGAAGTTCGCGAGGAAGGAAAGGGCGGTGAGAACGGCGGAAACGGCGAGGAGCTTGGATTCGCGCATAGCGGAAAACATGGGCGGTTTTGTTTAAAAGGGGTTTTCCGCTGCCGCAGGGCTACTTATTTTCGAGTAGCTGCACCGTGACGGCGCTGCCGTTGCGCAAGCGCAGCGAGCGGCGGAGGCGCACGGGGGCGATTATCTCGAGCACGTTGTTGCCGTAGTGCGTGCGTTCGGGAAGCACGATTGCGCCGCGGGATTTGCCGCCCACAATGCAGGGCAGGAGCGCGATTCCGCCGCACTGCACGCCCCGCGTCTCGAACGGCGGGATGCGCATTCCGCCGGAAAGCGTGTGCGGCACCGCCAGCTTGATGTTCAGCGTGCCGGCGTAGGGCTCGTAGCCGAGAAGGAAACGGATGCGCGGCGCGTACAGCGGCATGAAACGCGCGCCGTCGCGGAATCCCGAAAAGACGACGCCGTTGAACTCGCGGCGCGCCGAGGGCTTCACCGCGTAGCGCGTCAGCGTGCGCAATCCCTGCGCCGTTATGGACAAGCCGCCGCGCTTCCTCTGCACGAGCCCGTCCTTCTGGAGCTCGCGCACCCAGCGGGAAACGGTTTGCTGCGACGCGTGCACGCGCTCCGCTATCGCGGTTGTGCTCGCGCGGACAGGCGCCGCTGCCGCGCCGTTCTCCGCGAGAAAGAGAAGCACGTCGAGCGGCGAGGGCTTCACGAGAACATAAGCGCACGCTTAAATAAGTTGCTTGCCCAAAGGAAGGCTTATGGCAGCCACGCGCATCATGAACGGGGCGCTCAACCGCCGCGAGGAACGGTATCAAATGAGATGCCGAAAAGAAGGCGTGCCCGTAGGTTTTCATAACGCCCAATTCGCAGAACTTTTGACAAGAATGGCGGGTGTTGAACGGCCATGGGCTGAGAAAATAGCCGATATCGCCACGCAAGACGGCGTGTTTCTGCATGCAAATCTGCTAACGCGCGGTTTGGATAATGTCGCCAAGAAGAGTGGGGGCGGAATCGGCAGAAAATACACGGACTTATCTGATGTTATTACCAAGGCGGCGCCAACGCTGCACTCGCAACTGAAAGAAATAATCGAAGGCAGGGGCTGGCTAAGAGTAAGGGGCGGGCGAAAGTTATATCCAGTCTAAAGACAACTGATTTTTATGCTGCGTCCAGAGGTAATGCGCCTCGCCCGCGCCAAAGGAATATCCGAGGAAACGGAGATTCAGAAAAAGGCGATTCCGCTCATACTGGAAGGACGCGACGTCTTGTGCATCGCACCGACCGGGTTCGGGAAGACCGAGGCCGCCGTGCTGCCGATTCTTTCGCGCCTGCTTGACGAACACGACGCGGGACGCAAGGAAGGCATCCAGGCGATTTACATCACGCCGCTGAAGGCGCTGAACAGGGACATGATTGAGCGGCTCACGTTCTTCTGCCACATGCTGGGGATTCGCATCGGCGTTCGGCACGGGGACACGCCCTCTTCCGAGCGCGCGAAGCAGCGCGACCATCCGCCGCAGTTCCTCATCACGACTCCCGAGACGCTGCAATCACTGCTCGTCGCGCCGAAGCTGTGCGAGTCGCTTGTGAACGTGCGGTTCCTCGTTGTCGATGAGATTCATGAGCTTGTTGAAAGCGAGCGCGGGCTGCAGCTTGCGATTGGCATGGAACGGCTGCGCGTGAAATCGCCGAACTTCCAGACAATAGGGCTCAGCGCGACTGTCGGGAGCAAGGAGGAGGTTGCGCGCTTTCTGTCTCCGACATGCGCGGTTGTTGAAAGCGGACTTGGCAGGGAGTTGCACGTCACTGTCGAGAGCCCGTCGAAGGCGAAGGGTTTCGAGGAGCTGGCGCTCGGAGTTGAAAGCAGGGCGCGGCTCGAGCGCGTCAAGGAACTGATTGAGACGCACCGCAGGACGCTCGTTTTCGTGAATACGCGCTACCACGCGGAATCGCTCGGTTCGCTGCTGCTGGAGGCGCTGGCGGAAGGCGAAGCCGCGGTGCATCACTCCTCGCTTTCCAAGGAGGCGCGGGTGGAAACGGAAAAGGAGTTCAAGGACGCGTCGGGAAAAATCAAGGGCGTGGTTTGCACGAGTTCGCTGGAACTCGGCATCGACATCGGCGAAATCGACATGGTGGTGCAGTTCGTTTCGCCGCGGCAGGCTACGCGGCTGCTGCAGCGCGTCGGAAGAAGCGGGCACCGCAAGCATTTGATTCCGAGGGGCGTCGTGATTGCGGGCGGCGCGCTTGACTGCATCGAGGCGGGAGTCGTCGCGAAACGCGCGAAGGCGGGGCTGCTGGAGCGCGAGGGAATACGCAAAAACGCGCTCGACGTCGTCGGCCACCAAATCGCGGGACTGTGCCTGGATTTCGGGAAAATGCAGGCGACGAAGGCGTACGAAATAATCACGAAGGCGATGCCGTTTTCCGAATTGGGCTACGACGATTTTCTGGACGTGGTGCGGCGCATTTCGGAAGCGGGCGTCGTGCTTTTCGACGGAAGGGAGATTGCGGCTTCGAGGCGCACGCGCCTGTATTATTACGAAAACGTTTCGACGATTCGCGACAAGAAGAGGTATTTCGTCAAGGACGCGAACACGCGCAAGAACGTCGGCGTTCTTGACGAGGGGTTCGTGAGCGAGTATCTTCGGGAGGGCGTTTCGTTCATCGCGCGGGGAAGGGCATGGCGCGTGATGGGCGTGGGCGAGAAGGAGATAATCGTGGAACCGACGCGGGACATCGCAGCAGCGATTCCGGAATGGGCTGGCGAGGAGATTCCAGTTGCGCCGGAAGTGGCGCAGGAGGTTGCGAAAGCGTTCGGAGGATGCGAGCTTCCCGATTTGGACGCCGATGCGCGGAAGAAGGTTGCGGGTTACGCCGCGGAGCAGAGGAAATTCTTCGTTCCCGCACCCGACAGGATTCACATCGAAATGCGCGGCGAATTGTGCATCGTGCACTGCTTCGCGGGCAACAAGGCGAACGAGGCGCTGGGGCGGGTTCTCGCCGCGGTGCTGTCGCACGGAGGGAGCGCGCGCGTGAAGGCGAGCGCCTACGGAGTTGAGCTGGAATTCGGCAAACGCGTCGAGCCGTCGCGCGTGAAGGCGGCGCTTGACGACTTGAAGACGAAGGATTTGGCGAAGATTCTCGAAAAAATACTGCCGAACACGCAGCTCTTCCGTTTTAAGTTCGGGGGGGTTGCGAAGGCGTTCGGCATCATCTCGAAGAAAGCGGAATGGAGGGATTTCAGCCTGAAACGGCTGGCGGAAAGCGAGAAGGGTTCGCCTGTCTGGAAAGAGGCGCTGGAGGAAGTGATGTGGGGCAACGCGTCGGCGGAGGATGCGCAGAAGGCGCTGCGCTGCTCGGCAATCGTCCTGTTGAACGAGCGGGATGCGTGGTCTCCTCTTGCGAAGGAGTTCTTCGAGCTCGGCGCGTTCGGGGACCTGATAACGCCAGCTGATGCCGCGGGCTCGAAGGTGCTGGAGGGGTTCAGGGAAACGCTGATGGCGAAGCGCGCCCATCTTCAATGCGGCTTCTGCAAGCGCACGTTCTGGCGCTCGCTCAGGGACGCCGAGGAGCATATCGTCTGCCCGTATTGCGGCTCGAACCAGGTGATGCTCGAAGGGCAGCGGAAGACGACGGCAATAGTCGCGCACTACGGACGGCGGGGATTGCTAGCGCTGAGCACGTTCGGCGTGGGCCCCGATACCGCTGCGCGCGTGCTGCGGAAGCAGCACGAGAACGAGGAGGCGCTGCTGCTGGATTTATTGGAAGCGCAACGGAACTTCATAAGGACGCGGCAGTACTGGCGCATCTAAAAAACAACACAGCTAGGCTACAGGCGAAGGTTACCTGAATTGAATTCGATAACCTTGTTCCACAAAATAGTGCCGTCTCTATCGCAAAAGTCGCTTATGAACTCGCCCGTAAATTTATTTACAAGCCGAGCCTTTCTCTGTTTAAAGGAATCGTTGAGTTCTTTTGCTCTGTGCCCAAGAGGTTCGACTATCTGGATGTAGAAATCTTTGCTTCCGCTTACCATATACCAGAAGTTTTGGCCGCATATTTGGACGATGAAACCTTTTTTCACCATCGTCTTCTGATTTCCGTAGGATACTCCGAGAATACACTGGACATCGGAAACGCCCCGGTTCTGTTTTATTCTTTTCATCGCCGTTTTGAAACTGTCTTCCAAGGCGTTCCACTGACTGCTGTTGCCCCAGTTTAGTCCTGATTTTACCGACACTAGATATCGGGTACGCCCGTCTTGGTATTCGAAGTCTATTCCCGGCGCAGACGATTTTGCAGCGTTGCGGGTTTTTTGCGCTACAAAAATCGCAAGATGCTCTAAAAATTCACCAAAAAGTTCCTCTTCTGAGGAGGATAATTTTGCGTCTAGAATAGACGAAACCAGTTCCCCCGCCGTCACGAGATTTTTCGCTCGATACAGATAGGGATTTTTTCGTTTCAGAAGTTCTTTGAGACTCGTCTTCTCCAAACTCTGCAACCGAGCGTCGTGGAACTCCGTTATGTGCTCCTCTACGAAATTTTTAACTTCTATTAGTTTTATTGGTTTCATGTGATAACCGTTCCTCTGCTATTTTCTTATAACCCGGGGCTATATCTATCATCAGATAGTTCCGACCCAATCTACGGCAAGCTACGGCAGTCGTTCCGGAGCCAGCAAACGGGTCCAAAACAAAATCTCCGTTTCTAGTGAATAAGCGAATAAACCATGCCGGAAGCTCGACTGGAAAAACAGCACTGTGGTTTTGATTGCCGCATTCGGTCGCCAAATACAGCACGTTCGAGGGATAGACCTTGGTCTTGCCAATCCAATTGGCTATTTTCTTCCCGAAGCCGCTACCAGAATTCGACGTTGCACGACTCAAATCGGTTTTACTTAGATTTCTGAGACGCGCCTTGGACCAGTCGCCAATTGGAATCATTACTTCGTCCTGAAACATTTTGAAATTTTTTGTCTTGTTGAATTGAAGGCATCGTTCCCATGCGTCTCTAAAGCGGTTCGGCCATTTCCCGGGGTGAGTGTTCTTCTTGTGCCAGATAAACTCCTCGGTCCACAACCATCCCTGTTTTCTAAGCTCGAGTGTTAGGTCTAGAACGTATGGGTGGCGCTCTCCGCCTTCTACTCGTTCTTTTATGTTAAGGATGAAAGTCCCGTTTGGCTTCAAAACGCGCAAGAACTCTTTGGATTTTGGAAGAAACCATGAGACATATTTTTCAGGGGGAATACCGCCGTATGTGTTTTTTCGGCTGTCGGCGTAGGGGGGGGACGTTACAATAAGGTCTACTGAATTGTCTGGAACGCTTCTCAAAATTTTTTCACAGTCGCCAATAAGATACTGGTTAATGAACTCGTCCGTTTGACCGTGTTTGGCCATGGTATCTTCTGATAATAGGAGTTGCTCCATGAATTTATAGTTATTTAAATGGGCGGCATCTGCTGCTCCTGCGTACTCCATAGGTTGCCGTCGCATCCTTTGCTTTTAAACTATTTCTGGGAGGAGGCTGCCAGTGCTCAACGGCTAAACTAATGCCTGAAGTGCCGGATTCCCGTGAGCACCATCGCGATGCGCTTGCGGTCGCACGCGGCGATTGAATCGGCGTCGCGCAGGGAACCGCCGGGCTGGATTATTGCGGTTGCGCAGATTTTTGCCGCCAACTCAACGCAATCAGGGAACGGGAAGAAAGCATCGGAAGCAAGGACGCTGCCCTTCAGTTTCATGCCCGCCCGCTTTGCCTTTTCAACTGCGACTTTTGCGGCGTCGATTCTGCTGGTTTGCCCCGCGCCGATTCCCAGCGCCTGATGGTCGGAGGCGAAGACGATGGCGTTGGATTTCGCGTGCTTGGCGATTGTGAAGGCGAAACGCAGGGCGAGCATTTCTCTCTTGGTCGGCTTGCGTTTTGTCGGGTATGCGAGCTTTTTCTCGTCGAGCACGATGCAGTCGGGCTCCTGCACGAGGAGCGCGTCGGAGAACACGGAGCGGAGCTGCCTGCACTGCTTCTGCTTCGCGAGGGCGGTCGTGTCGATGACGCGCAGGTTCTTCTTTTTCGCGAAAAGTTCGAGCGCCTTCCTGTCGAATCCCGGCGCCATCACCACCTCGACGAACTGCGGCTGCATCGCCTTTGCAACCGATGCGTCGATGCGGCGGTTGAAGGCGACGATTCCGCCGAACGCGGAAAGCGCGTCGGTTTTTAGCGCGAGTTCGTACGCGCGCTTCGGGTTCTGCGCAAGCGCGACGCCGCACGGGCTCGTGTGCTTCACGATGACGCAGCACGGTTCCGAGAACTCCCGCACGAGCGCAAGCGCCGCGCTCGCGTCGAGCAGGTTGTTGTAGCTGAGCTGCCTGCCTGCGAGCGATTTCACGCACGCGCCGTATAGCGCCGCCTTCTGGTGCGGATTCTCGCCGTAGCGCAGGTCCTGCGACTTTACGGACGAGATGAGAATCCGGTCTGCCCCGAAGAAGGACGCAATCGCCGCATCGTATGCGCTTGTAACCGCAAAAGCCCGCTGCGCGAGTTTCAAGCGGGTCGAGTTGTTCAGCGCGCCGCGGTTTTTCCCGAGTTCCTCGATGACGGCGCCGTATTGTTCGGGGCTCACGACAACTGCCACGCCCGCCCAATTCTTCGCTGCGGCGCGTATCAGCGCGACTCCGCCGATGTCGATGTTCTCGAGCGAAGGCTCGTGCAGAAACGGATAGAGATTTACGACGACGAGGTCGATGGGCTTGATGCCGTGCCTCTTGATTGCCGCCTCGTCCTCGGGATTCCCGCGCCTGTGAAGGATGCCCGCGTGCACGTTCGGGTGGAGGGTTTTCACGCGGCCGCCGAGCATTTCGGGAAACCCCGTAACCTGCGAAACGTCGGTCACGGGGACGTTGTGCTCGCGGAGCAGGGAAGCGGTTCCTCCGGTTGAGATGATTTCCACGCCCATGCCACGGAGCGCCTTCGCGAATTCCGCCACGCCGGTTTTGTCGTAGACGCTGATAAGCGCGCGACGAATCATTTTTTGCGCCTCCTCGTGTTGTAGGTTTCGACGAAATCGTATTCCTTTTCGTCTGGCGGCTTGGACTCGCACGCCTCGGGCTCCTTCTTGGACACGATTCGAGGCTTCCCCGCCATAAAGGGAGAAGGCGAGGAAATATTAAAACCCGCGCGTAAGTCGGATTATGGAAGCGCCGGTCTGGAGAATGTTCAAACTCGGCGGGATGACGCGCGCCCGAAAAACACTGAGCCTGCGCGCACGAACGGGCATAACGAGCGAATTCGTCAGGCACAGGATGGTGCTGAGGTTCGAGAACGAGCTTGCCGAGGAGATGCGTGACGAACGCTTCCGCGAGGCGCTTGCCGTCGCGCCCGAAAGCAGGAGCGGGGAGCAGCGGAAGACCATAGAAAAAAAACTGGAAAAACTCGACGACATCGCAGCCAGCGCCAACGAGTCCATATGCCTGTTCGGGAGCTACGCCAAGGGCATGAGGGGAGACTTGAAGAGATCGCTCTACATTCTTTCGCCGTCCGCAACTGGCATGGCGCTCATAACCGCGCTCGCCATACCGCCCGTTGCCGCACTTGCACCGGTGTTCGCTTCGCCGTACATATGGGCGGGGCTTCGCCGAGCCGGAAAGGGCCCGGTGGTGCGGGCGACGGAAAAAGCGGTCTCGGAAAGGTGGAACCCCGAGATGGTGCGCGAAACTCGAAAAGGCGACGGACGCGCTGGACAAAAGCATCGAAAACAGGCGGCGGTATCTGGCGATGGCACGCGCGCACAAGCGCCGCGTCAGACGCGGATTATTCTCGGTCCGCTCTTGACCGGAAGCGCGCCGCCTGCCAGCGCTTCGGGGTGTGCGTCGAAATAAACCGCCGCGTCGCGGTTCAGGGGGTCCTTCGTGTTCGGGTTCTCGAGCAGCTGCTTCAGCGCCCTCACGACGCTCAGAATCGTCTGCCCCTCCGCCCAGTTGTTAATCAGCTGGATGCACACCTTGCCGTCCTTCTCGTGGATGTTCGGGTGGAATATCGGGGTAAGCCACGTGACGTCGATTCCTCCGGGGTAGGGATACTCGCGAAGAAGGTCAATCTGCACGGAATGCGCGTCCTTTCTGAGCACGGCATCGCCGCTCCGATAGAGCCCGGCCCCCCGCACGCTCACGAGATATCGCGTGCGCTCGGCATTGACTTCAAAGCGCTCGCCGCTCTTTTCCATCTCGGCGTACTCGCTGTCGAGTCGGCGGCGCCATATCTGCTCGGGAAGCATCGGCATTGCGGATTCCTCAGCCACCAGTCGGGTCCGGTATCAGGAGAAGGGAGTCGCCTTCCTTTATGCCCGCGTCCGCAATCGTCAGCTCGGGGTTCAGGATTTTGTTTTCCTTCGTCGCCAGGACGAAGCGGTCCTTGAGCTGCAGGCTCTCCGTCAGCACCTCGAGCACCGACGAAACGGTGAACGCCGGCTCTACGGCGATGACTATCTCCTTTCCGGAGGTGGAATGGGTTACCGTGATGTTGAATTCAGCCATGTGGCACCACCAAAACGGTTTAAAGAGCAGGGGCAATATAACCTTTTTCATGGCATCCGGACCGCGCATAGTGAAGAAGGACAGCGACGGCTTCGTCGAAATATCGATGGGCAGCGCTGAGAAGGCGCTGGAAGATAAGAAAAGCGCCGCCGAGATTGCACCCGAGGAGGTTGGGGAAAGGTTCGTGCGAGGCGAACTGCGGGAGGTGCACAAACCGAAGATTGTTTCGGCGCGCGACATGCCGCACCAGGATGCCGTGCAGGCGCACAGGGAAGCGGCTTCGAGGGACATCCTTCCCGTTACTGCCGGACCGCAAAATCCGATCATAATGACGCAGGACGAGCGCGAGAAGGCTTCGGAGATGGCGCGGAGGATTTACGAGGAGAAGGAGACGGAGAAGGAGAAGCATCCAGTTCATCGCTTCAAAAAACTGCTCGGACTGCGGTGAGCCCACATGGCACAGTACGACGTTTACATCGACGAGGCGGCGGTTCGCAAAGCCGAGAGGCAGTTCCGCGACGCCGCGAAAAGCGGCAACGAGGCGATGGGGCTCCTGCTCGGAAACGTCTTCAGGAACAAGGACGCCGAATTCGTATACGCGAAGGAATACATAACCGCACCGAACGACTCCACCAGCGTTTCCGTCCGTTTTACAAGGCAGGCGTTTTCCGAGCTGAGCGGCAAGATTCGCGGCCGCGGGATTATCGTCGCCTGGGCGCACTCGCACCCGGGATACGGCTGCTTCATGTCGTCGACCGACCTGGCGACGCAGCACAGGTACTTCCCCGAAAAATTCCATTTCGCGCTCGTAATGGACCCGACCAGGCGCGAGGGAAGCGCAATGCTTAAGAGGGCGTTCCGCCTGAAGGACGGGGGCTACGAGGACGTTTCGTTCGCGGTGGTGAGGAAGCGTGGCTGAAGCCGAACATGAGGCGCAGCAGGCAACGGCGCCAGCGCAGCCCAGCACTCGGAAGCGCAAGGCGAGAAAGAAAAAGTTGGAAATAACGCTGTTCGACCGCTCGGTTGCGAAGGAAGTGATGAACGGCGTCTGCAGTCTCGGCGCGCTGAAGGAAAGATTCAAGGCAGTCGACGAAAACGAGTTCGAGGGTAGGATAGCCGAACTCGCAAGCGAGGGATACTTCGCGCGCACCAACGACACGATAAAGTTCGGCATCAAGGGATTCAACGCGTTCACGCCCAAGCCGAAGAAGGAAAGGGCGAAGGCGGCGCAGCCGAAAACGAAAGAGGATGCTCCCGCGCCAACGGCGACAGCGGCCATTACTCCCGAATCTCCCGCACAGAAATCCGACGAGCGCCTCGATTTGGACGAGGCTTTCAAAAAAGGCGCGCCCCTGCACGATGCATCCGGAGGGATGCATCCGACAAGCGGCGATTCGTTCTTCGTAAAGCGCAGGAAGCAGCGCGAGGGCGTTGTTGCGGCGGAGGCGGCGCCGATTCAGCCGCTGAAGAACGGCGAGGAGGGCGCGTGCGAGTTATGCAAAGCTCCGTTCAGGATTTCAACCGGTTCTGAAAACAACCCGCGCTACGGGCACTGCTTCTGCGGCGCG
>PEXZ01000054.1 GCA_002763345.1 Candidatus Micrarchaeota archaeon CG08_land_8_20_14_0_20_59_11 | reverse complement strand
GGGCGCCGCTGCCAGCGCGGCCTTCGCCTCTGTCACGCCCTTCCCGCCAGCCACGATTTTTCCGCGGAGCATGTTCATGCCGCAGGAGAAATCATACGTCCCAGCCTCAAGCGCGGGCAATTCTACTGAATTCTCGCCCTTGTGCAGCTGGATGTTGATTCCAAGCGAGGGAATGCGTACTGCGCTGTTGCATCCCGTAAGTTCCTTAACGTCAAACACCATTTGCACGGGTTCGCCTACGGGGACCTCGACAACCGACGGGTCATAGCCGTAACCGTATACGGACACTCGGACCGTCGCCGCCGCAACCGATGGCAACGGCACAGTCGATACCGTTGCGTTAGACGCCACGGCGAGCGGGGCTGCTGCAGCTGAAGGCAGGAACGCCAAAAGTCCGTTGCCCAGCATCAGCAGTCCGAGCAAAAGCACGAGCACTGCTCCTGCCTTGAACACAGTGTCGCGCAGTGCGACGCCCATCCTCTGCACAACCAAGCCGAAGCCCGCCATGAACGGGATTGTTCCGAGCCCGAAGACGAGCATTACGAGCCCGCCTTCGAAGGCACTGCCTGTGCTGAGCGCGTACGCCTGCATCGCCATCAGCGGGCCGCAGGGCATCAGGCCGTTGAGCAGCCCCGCAGTCAGCGGACCCTTCGAGCCGCCAGCGGATGCGCGCGGCAGCACCGCGAAGAACTTCCGCGCCAAACCCACCCCGAAAACGCTCAGGGCGTAAAGCATCATGAAAACGCCCGCCAGAATTGCGAGTCCGCTCCGCACGTCGCTGCTGAGGATGAAGAAGCCGCCAAGAGCGCCGAGCGCGACTCCGGTTGCGGTGTACGAAAGCGTTTTCGCGCCGAGATACGTCGCCAGCCCTTTTCTCGTGTTTGCCGACGCCGCGCAGAACGCGCCGCACATTCCGACGCAGTGCAAGCCGGTGAGCAGTCCGACGCCGAATATCGCCGCAAGCGCAACTGGCGAGCCCGGCGACGGCAGCGAAACCTCGGGCAGCTTGGGCAGTGAATAGCCGAGAGTTGAAGCCACCATGCCTATGAATATCAGCGACAGTATTGCGATTGCGGCGTACGCCAGGTAAAGCTGCGTTTTGTCCACCCCGTAATCCGCGGTGCCATCGGAGGTATCCGCGTCATCCTCAATGGCGGCTGTTTCCTTGTTTTCTTCGGTAACATGTCCTTCTTTCGCGACGTCATTCCCCGCGGGAGCCTGCGGCTGGACCGCCGCGGCTCCGCTTTCCTCCGCAACAGGCGGGGGTTCGGCACCGACGCCGTAGCCGGCCCCCCGGATAGCTTCCGCCAGCGCCTCCTCCGTCACCGCCTCCTCTTGCCATTCCACCTCCGCCGTGTTTGCGGCGAAGTCCGCCTTCGCGTGCGACGCGCCCGCCTTCGCGAGGGCGTCCTCTATGTGCTTCCCGCAGGAAGTGCACTGCATTCCCTCTATCCTGAAAACCTTCCTCATCTCCCCACCACCTTGTAACCTTCCTTCGCTATCGTCGCGACCACGCGCGCCTCATCGGACGCGTATTCGTCCCACTCTGCCTCGACCTCTCCTCTGGCGAAATCCGCCTTTGCGCGCACGCCGATGTCATCGAGCGCGCCTTCTATGCGCTTCACGCAGGAGCGGCAGTGCATCCCCGTCACCTTGAAAACCTTTTTCATTTCACGCACACCTCGCGCCTAATTGCCACCTGCGGTTATCGTCGCGGGATACTGCCTGAACACGCCGAGCGAAACTATCGCCTGCGGGTTTGTCCGCGACGCATCGTAAGTTACCATGAAGTTGTTCAGGAAACCGAACTGGACATCCGTGACTCCGCCGTCTGTTTTCAGCTCGTTTATTATGAGCTGCGCATGCCCCGGGCACGGTATCGCCACCCTCAACTGCAACGAAGCGGTCTGCTGCTCCGCATACCGCAGCGCCGTCGGCGGAGCCGCGCTTGCAACAAGGGGCGCGGCGCTTGCAGCACCAACTTGCGCCGTGACCCCGGCCAGCATCGGCAGCACGAAGGACACCAGCGCCGCGACGCCGATGAGCACCGAAGCCGCTATCAGGGCGACGCGTTCAGCGTTCGGACTGTCCGTGCGTTCCCTGCGCCCCGTCCCGTCGGCACCTGTGGGCTCTTCCGCCGTGACCGGTCCGCCTGCTTCCATCCGTACCGGTTCAGCGCCCGGGCTGTCCGTGCGCTCCGTGCATTCCTTGGCGTCGGCGGGCTCGTCCGCCGGAACGGGAGTCCCCTCTACTTCCATCCGGACCACCTTGTCCTGCACCCGCGGCAACAGAACTCGTCGCCGCTTTCGGTTATCCCCATGCCGCAGAGCCTGCAGAAGCGATGGGAGCGTTCGTCGCTTGCCATCCCCCTGCCGCAAATCCTGCAGCGCGGGAAAATTTCTTTTTCCATGGAGGACTACGCGCAGAAACAGCCTAATACAATTAGTATGAAACTAGTTTCAACCAACTGGTTTAAGAACAACGACATTGCTCATTCCGCGCCGCCTGCGCTCAACAAGCCCCTTGCCCTCGAGCCGGTCGAGTATGCGCGTCACCCCGACCTTCTGGAAACCCGTCGCTTCAACTAGCGCCGACTGGAAAATCGTCCCTTCCGCCTCTATGATTTTTTCGAGTACGATTTTTTCCTCGTCGCTGAGGGTTCCCATTACCTTCGCGTAGTTTTCCTTTGAAACGCGCTTCAGCTCGAACTGGGCAGCGGGTTGCTTCACCGTCCTGATTTTAGTGACGATGCGCTCCTCCTCGCCGAAGAAGACGAGATAAAGCCCGATGAGCATGATGAAAACGATTATGCCGATGCCGATGTTCGTCTGGAGCGTCAGCGTCCCCTACATCGGGCAGCTGGTGCCGTGCGAGCAGGCGGTGGAGATGATGTCAGTCAGCGCCCTGTTGAATAGGTAGACTATCAGCCCTATCAGCGCGGCGATGCCGATTATCAGAAACCCGACAATCCTGTTTCTCATTTCATTGCCCCCTTCCTTTTGACCGTTTCCTTCACTGCTGCGATTATTCCCGCGCTCGTGAGCCCGTACTTCGCCATGAGCTCGTCGGGCGAGCCGCTCTCGCCGAACTTGTCGGGTGTTCCGACGCGCTTCATCGGCACGGGATAGTTCTCGGCGAGCACTTCCGCAACAACTCCCCCCAAGCCGCCGGCTATCTGATGCTCCTCTGCGGTGACTACGCATCCTGTTTTTTTCGCGGCATCTGCAAGCGTCCTGACGTCGATTGGCTTGATTGAGTGGTTGTTGATTACCATGACGTCGATTCCGTCCTTCTCAAGCTCCTTCGCTGCGACGAGCGCCTCGTAGACGAGCGAACCGCAGGCAACCACGCAGACGTCCTCGCCGTCGCGGAATATTTCCGCGCGCCCGATTTTGAACGGCGTCTTGTCCGTCGTCACTACGGGAACCTTCTCCCTGCCGAAGCGTATGTAAACTGGCCCGGCGTGCGAATGCGCCGCAATCGTCGCCTTCTTCGCCTCAAGCCAGTCGCATGGGGCGAGCACCGTGAGGTTCGGAAGGCAGCGCGTCATGGCAAGGTCCTCAAGCGCCTGGTGGGTTGCGCCGTCGGGGCCCACTGAAATGCCCGCGTGCGCCCCCGACAGCTTCACGTTGCGCCTGTCGTAACACACGCTCACGCGCAGCTGGTCCCAGTTACGCCCGGGGCAGAATACCGCGTACGTGGAAACATACGGAATCTTGCCCTCTATGCTCAATCCCGCCGCGACGCCCATCATGTTCTGCTCGGCAATTCCCACCTCGATGAAGCGATCGGGATATTTCTCCTTGAACCACGAAGTGCGGGTGGAATCCGCCAGGTCGGCGCAAAGAACAACTACGTTTTTGTCCTTCGCGCCGAGCTCGACGAGCCCGTGCCCGAAGCCGTCCCTCTGCGGAACGCGTTCGACGTTTTCCAGCGATGCAAGCGCGGCGCGCGGGTTTATTCCTCCCATCAAATCCCCTTCCTCTGCGCCTCGAGTTCGGCGAGCGCCTTTGCCTCCTCGTCCTTGTTCGGCACCCTGCCGTGCCAAGCCGCGCAGTCCTCAATGAACGAAACGCACTTGCCCATCGTCGTGCGGAAAAGCACGATGGTCGGCTTGCCCTTGATTTTCTTCGCGTCGTCAAACGCCTTTACGATTGCCGCCACGTCGTGTCCGTCCGCCTCTATGACGTGCCAACCGAACGCCTCCCAACGCGCCTTCAGCGGGTCGAGCGCCATCACCTTCTCGGTGTTGCCGTCAATCTGCAGGTAGTTGCGGTCAAGGAAGCACGTGATATTGTCGAGTTTGTACTGCGCCGCCGACATCGCGGCTTCCCAAATCTGCCCCTCCTGCACCTCGCCGTCGCCGACTGAGCAGTAGGTGCGGAAGTCCTTCTTATCGTATTTCGCCGCCCACGCGATTCCCACCGCGATGGATAGCCCCTGCCCGAGCGAACCCGAGGACGTCTCCATTCCGGGCAAAGCAGGCGCGTGCGGGTGCCCCTGAAGGCGCGTCCCGAGCTTGCGGAGCGTCATCAACTCCTCCTTCGGGAAATAGCCAGTCTCCGCCATCACGGCATAGCGCACCGGCGCCACGTGCCCGTTCGACAAAATGAAGCGGTCGCGCTGCTCCCACGAGGGGTTCTTCGGGTCGTGGTTGAGCGCGTTGAAATACAATACGGTGAAGACGTCGGCGAGCCCGAGGGTGCCGCCCGCGTGTCCCGACTTTGCCTCGCAGAGCATGCGTATCAGGTCCTGCCTTACGGTATTCGCCATGAGACGCAGTTCACGGACGTCGGTAACCTTCTTGAACAACTTATCCCTCCCACCGAGAACAAAAACAACGCGCAACCGAATAAAAGAGTTGCGCTAGGGGACACTTACAAATCCGACTCATTCTTCGGCCAATAATACCCTCTTTCGTGCTTGCACGAAGGGCACTTCTCCGGCGGCTCGACGCCCACGTGCACGTAGCCGCACTTCGAGCACTTCCACTCTATCGGCGCGTCGCGCTTGTACAGCGTTCCTGCTTCGAGGCGCGCCAGAATCTTTTTGTAGCGCTCCTCGTGCTTCGCCTCCACTCTTGCGACTGCCCGGAAAAGCTTCGACGCGTCCGCATTCCCGTCCTTGTCCGCCTGGCTGGCGAAGGAGGGGTACATCTCTGAGGTTTCGTAGTGTTCGCCCTCTATGGCGGCGCGCAGGTTCGCCTTAGTGTCCCCGAGCCCGCCGGTGAGCTTGAATTCGTCCTTCGCGTGCTGCATCTCGTTCAGCGCGGTTTCCTCGAACGTCATCGCCACGCCTATCAGCCCTTCCTTGCGCGCCTGCTTCGCGAAATAATCGTACTTGTTGCGCGCCATGCTCTCCCCGGAAAAAGCCGCCTTGAGATTCTCTTCAGTAGACGCCATATTCCGCACCCCCCGCATCCGTTACGCACCACATTCTTATAAATCTATCCGGCGAAAGGATTGCCATGGACGCATTCTGGCTGACGATTGCGGCGGTTTCCGCGGTTAGCGCCGCGTCGCTCATCGGCGCGGTTTCCCTTGTTTTCAAGCGCAAGAACCTCGACGCCGTGCTTTTCTATATGATAAGCTTCGCCGCGGGCTCGATGGTGGGCGCCGCGTTCCTCGATTTGCTTCCCGAAGCGGTCGAAGCCGCCGGCGCCGGGATACTCGCCTACGCGATAGCGGGCATCACCGCCTTTTTCGTGCTCGAAAAGTTCCTGCACTGGTACCACTGCCATAAGGGGAAATGCGACGCGCACGCGTTCACCACGCTCAGCCTCGTCGGAGACGGCCTGCACAACCTCATAGACGGCATGGTAATCGCGGCGGCGTTCATGACGAACCGCGACATAGGAATCGTCACCACCATCGCGATAATCGCGCACGAAATCCCGCAGGAACTCGGCGACTTCAGCATCCTTCTGTACGGCGGCATGTCGAAGCTGAAGGCGCTCGCGTACAATTTCCTCATCGCGCTCACCGCAATTGCGGGCGCGCTGATCGTGCTTCTCGGCGTCAGCAACCCCGAAGCGTTCTCGCCGTTCCTGCTCTCGTTCGGAGCCGGCGGATTCATCTACATCGCTTGCAGTGATTTGATTCCCGAGATGCACAAGCAGGTCGTGGGCGGGAAGTCCGTCCTGCAACTGCTCGCGTTCGCGTGCGGAATACTGGTCATAGTCGGCGCGAGCGCCCTGTTCGGCGAAGCTTAAAAAGACGCGCCGCGTTCTCAATTCATGACGCTCGAATTCCGCAAGGACGAAACCAAGGGCGCGCTCGTGGTGATGGCTGACGAACGTTCGATGCGGCCGACGCACGGCGTGAAAAAGGGCTGTCCCTTCTGCCGCGGGAACGAGCGCATGACCCCCCCGACTGTTTTCGCGCTTCCGTACGATCGGTTGCGTGGCGCGCCTGCTAGAATGACGGCGCGCCGTGCAGGGTGGCGAACCCGCGTCTTCCAGAACCTGTATTCCGCGCTGAAGCGCAAGGGCAGGTTTGCATGGAAGGATGGAACCGCGCCCGCGTTCGGCGACCACGAGGTGATTGTCGAGACTCCCAGACACGCCGAACTGTTCCAGGACTATTCCAACCAACAGCTCATGCTCCTCTGGGAAACGTACCGAGCGCGATACGACGAGCTGCGCTCCCGCAAGGACGTCAGGTGCGTCTTCATCTTCAAGAACCACGGCGCCAAGAGCGGCGCAAGCATCGGACACGAGCACTCGCAGATAACTTCATGGCCGTTTGTGCCCGGGATGATTGCGGCCGAGGCGGCGAAGAGCAAAAAAGGGCACTGCGTTTTCTGCAAACTGCTCAAGGAGGAACGGAAGAACGTCCTGCTGGAGAGCGGGCACTTCGTCGCGCTCTGCCCGTCGTTCGCGCACTTCCCGTGCGAGACGTGGGTGATTGCGAAGGAGCACAAACGCTCAATACGCGACTTGAACGACGCGGAGGCGCAGTCGTTCATGCTGATGCTTCAGGAATGCGTGAGGCGCATCTCGGGCTTCGAGGAGTCGTACAACATCGCATTCCACTCGGCGCCGAAAGGTGCGGACTTCCACTTCCACGCCGAGATTTATCCGCGCAAGCCCATATGGGGCGCCGTCGAGCTTGGCGCGGGACCTGTGCTGAACACGACTACGGAAAGGAGCGCGCTCGCGATTCTGGGCGGACGGAAATGAAAATCGGCAGGCATAAAAAGTCCTGGAACGTACTTGCTGATGCGGAGGTGACAAGATGACCTGCGGATGCTGCTGTTGCGGAACGAAGAAGAAACCCGTCAAGAAGAAGGCGAAGAAAAAGAAGAGATAACTCCCGATTGCCTTTTTGTTTGTTTTTCCCTTTCACTCTTTTTTGAGTTTCAGGATTGCCTCGGCCAAATCGCCGCCCGTTTCGGCGAGTGTTTTTTCAGCGGTTTCCCTGCTGCAACCGCATTCCTTCGTTATTATGTCCGCGTCCGTTTCCTCTTCCGCCTTGCCTTCGGCTTTCTCCTCGCGTATTGCGCCCGCTACCTGAAAGGATTTCTGCCCCTGCATGTCGATGGCGGTTACGGAGGCGGGTTCCACGACTATCTTCGAGCCGTCCGTTTTTTCGATTACAACCCGCGCCGCATCCACGCTCTCGTTCCTGATGCCCATCTGCGACATCATCTTAGCCATCTGTCGGGGATCCATTTTCGGGAACATCAAATCACCGTTTTAGTGCAGGTTTTGCGCTGAACCGCAGGGGAGGGAGCGCCCTCCCCTTCAGTTTCAAGTTCCTCCTGATTCTCCTCCCCGCTTTTAGTGCAGGTTTTGCGAGCGCAGCAGCGCGAGCAAAAAGTGCGATCCATTTTCGGGAACATGACTGTTTTTAAGCGCGGCGGCTTAAAACCGTTTTCATGGACGCCGGACGGTATTTCTGGCTGTTCGTGCTGCTGGGCATAGCCCTCGGCCTGTTCCTGCCCGCGCCCGGCGCCTGCATCGGGCCGTTCGTGCTGCCGCTTCTGGCGCTGCTGATGCTCATCAGCAGCCTCTCGATAAACCCGGGGGAGCTGAAGAAATGCGCGAGGGACTGGCGCACGACGCTGTTCGTGCTTTTCGTGCAGTTCATCCTCGTGGGAGCCACGGCGTACATATTCAACGGCTTCTTCGACAAGGACGTGCTCCTCGGGCTCGTCATAATCGCGGTTGCGCCCTCGGCAATCTCCACGACGTTCCTCGCGGAACTGTTCGGCGGCAGGGCGGCGCTCGCACTCCCCCTCACGACGCTCTCGAACCTGCTCAGCGTCGTGCTGACGCCTCTGCTCGTCGTCCTGTTCGCAGGAGCGCACATGTCCGTCAATCCCTGGGCAATCGGTCAGACCATAGCGCTCGCGGTTGTGCTTCCCTTTCTAGTCGCGAAGCTCGCCGTTGCCCGCATTCCCGCAGTGGAAAAGCCGCTGCTGGCGCACGGCCGCGGCATCAACACAATCATAATCGCGCTCCTGATGTGGGGCACGATTGCGCCGAGTTCCGCGTTCGTATTCGCGAACATCCAGCTCATGCTCTGGCTCGCCGTGCCTGCGCTGGCGTTCTGCGCGATTCCTTTCGCAGTCGGCTGGCTGTACGGAAAAAGCCGCGAGGAGAGCATCGCGCTGGGCGTCACCTCGTCGGTGAAGAATACCGCGCTGGCGATAACCCTCGCATCCGCGTTCGGCCCGGCAGCCATAGCGGGCCCAGTCGTCTACACCGTCCTGAGCAACGCCCTTCTCGCAGTTCTGCAGCTCGTCCTCCGCAAAGGCGATAAATAGCGCGCGGGTCGGCGCGCTCTTTTTTGATGTTTTGCGCGGCAGGTCACCGAGCCGCACCGAAAACGTTAAATATACAATTTGTAAGTATTATTGTCGGTTAGTAATCGACAAAATGTAGTTGAAAACGTCGGCTTAGGTGTCTAAAATGGTATTTTACGAAAGGCGGCTCTTGAAGGAAATCCGCAAATGGGCGGACAAGAAGACGATAGTGGTGCTGACGGGCATGCGGCAGGTGGGGAAGACGACGCTGCTGAAAAAGGTTTTCGACGAAATCCCGTCGAAAAACAAGGTTTTTCTGGATTTGGAGAATCCGATAAACCAGCGGATATTCAAGGAACTCGACTACGACAATGTTTGGGCGAACCTGCGGACTCACGGGGTGGTGAATTCCGAAAAGGCGTATCTTTTTCTGGACGAATTGCAGGCGGTGCCGGAAGCGGTCAAGGCGGTCAAATACCTTTTTGACAATTATGACGTTCAGTTTTTCATAACCGGTTCGAGCAGTTTTTATCTGAAAAACCTGTTTCCCGAAAGCCTGGCGGGCAGGAAGACCGTGCTGGAGATGCATCCGCTGGATTTCGAGGAGTTTCTTTTGTTCAGGGGAACCCCCAGGGAGTTTTATGCGGAATTCCGCGAAATGGACGAACGGAAGAACCGCGTTTCGCACGAGCGTTCCATAAAGCTTTACGAGGAGTTCCTCGCATACGGCGGATTTCCGCGCGTGGTTCTCTCGGAAACCCCCGAGGAAAAGAATGCCGTACTGGACGACATATTCAAGTCGTATTTCGAAAAGGACGTGCGTTCGCTTGCGGACTTCAGGGAGGTGTCCAAACTCCAAGAGCTAATCCTGCTTCTCATGCAGCGCACGGGTTCGAAACTCAGCATAACCCGGCTGGCATCCGAACTCGGAGTCAGCAGGGACACCGTTTATTCATACCTCTCGTTTTTGGAGGCGACCTACTTCGCCAGCTTCGTGCGGCCGTTCAGCAGGAGC
The DNA here is from genome assembly GCA_002763345.1 of Candidatus Micrarchaeota archaeon CG08_land_8_20_14_0_20_59_11. Taxonomy (GTDB): domain Archaea; phylum Micrarchaeota; class Micrarchaeia; order Norongarragalinales; family Norongarragalinaceae; genus Norongarragalina. The sequence goes on along the minus strand of PEXZ01000054.1, from coordinate 524 downwards.
GTGGACCGCGAGATAGGCGGCGCACGGAAGGTGTACCTGTGCGACACGGGCGTGCTGAACCGGTTCTCGCGGGTTTCCTCAGGAGCGGTTTTTGAGAACGCGGTTTTCAACGAACTCGAAAAACGCGGCGGGGGGATGCGCTATTATCGGAGCCGCTCGGGGACTGAAGTCGATTTCATCCTGAAGGATTCGGGCGTCGCCTTGGAGGCAAAGGAAACGGGAACCCCGCAGGACGCCAGAAGGCTCGGGAAAATCGCCGAAACCCTGAAAATGCGCGAAAATTTCGTGGTGTCCAAGACATTCGTCGACGAACCCGGATTCATAAGCGCCACGGATTTGTGAGCCGCCCCTTTTCTTTCCCGAAGTAACTGCCGACAAGTCGTACGGATAAGTCGTAACTCGTCTTTTGTTGCTAACCAATTGTAACCACTGAAAAGTAACATTTATAAAGCAGGGTTGAGAGGTATTAACGAGGTGTCGCGATGAATCACAAGGCAATCGTTTTCGGGCTTATTTTGGCGGCT
>PEXZ01000073.1 GCA_002763345.1 Candidatus Micrarchaeota archaeon CG08_land_8_20_14_0_20_59_11 | reverse complement strand
GGCTCGCGCGCGATTCCGTATTTCGCGATTATCGCCTTCAGCACGGGCATGTCCGCGTCGGTCGGCAGCGCGAAAACTCGCACCTTCGCGCAGCGCGCGGTCACGTCGTTCAGCACCTGCGCCTGCGCGCGGCACTCGAGGCAGTCGCGCTTCTCCGGATAGAAGTAAAGCACGGAAACCACGTCGGTTCCTCCGCACGCCTTGTCCAGCTGCTGCAAATAAAGCCAGAGCTGCACGTTCGTCAGCACGAAGCGGCTCTTGATGGTGGCGGTGTCGGTGAACACGTTCGCCTCCGACGCCGTCTGCAGTTCGCCGAACAGCCTGTAGAGCCTGCCCACCTGCTTCTCGGTTTCCTGCCTCAGGATGGGGCACAATTCCGCGGAGTTGTTGAACGTCTGCGAGTAGAGCAAAAGCGTGCTCGACGACTGCACCTGCTCCTCTATGTCCGACATCTCGGCGCGCAACTGGGCGCCGCGCGAATCGTCGAGATACTTCACGAAGAAGAAATTCCCGATGAACAGCAGGGCGGTTATCAGGAACGCCTTGACGTAAACGCTCACCATTTCCTTTGCACTCCCGCAGCCTCGTGCAGCATGCTCGAGAAGTACACGAGGGATATGAACGCCGAATACAGCGTCATGAACACGATAATCGCAGGCGCCTGCGTTATTTTAATCCGTTCCTTTGCCAAGCCGAAGGACAGGAGCACGATGTAGCTCCATACTACTATTGTAAATATGAAGAAGAAAGCCGAGGAGTTCATCACCGCGTTCGAGTAGATGCCCGCGTTGTAGAGCAGCGAGGGGTCCACCGACGCAACTCCGATTCCGCCGAACAGCATGTTGAACGCGTTCGTGCCGTGCATGGCGATTATCCGCGTCGCGACTATCACGCCGAGCACCTCGATGATGAACGAAACGGGATACACGAATTTCCCGAAATCGCCGTATTCCGAACCGAAGATGATGTGCGAGTACTTCCTGCCGTTGAATATCTTGCCGCGCAGCCAGCGCAGGCGCTGCTTGTAAAGCGAATGCCAGTTGTCCGGCACCTCGGTGTAAATCTTCGCGTCCGTCGTGCACCTGATGCGCCAGCCCTTTTCCTGCAGGTGGAGCGCGATTTCCATGTCCTCCGTTATGTTGTCCTCGTCGAATCCTCCGACGTCTTCCAGCGCTTCGCGGGAATAGAGCGACATGGGGCCGGGAGTGACGAGCAGGCTGTCGAGCCGCGCCATTGCGGTGTGCCAGAAACCGAAGGAAACGTAATACTCGATTTCCTGAATCTTCTGCACGAAGTTCCTGGCGGGCGTCTCCACGCAGACGAGCGCGATTACGGCGCCGACTTTCCTGCCGGCGAAATGCGGCGTCATCTTCAGCAGCGCCTTCGGCTCGGGATACGTGTCCGCGTCGATACAGGCGATGATTTCGCCACGCGCCTCGCGCAGCGCCTTGTTGATGGACGCCGCCTTGCCGACGTTTTTTCGGTTGGTGATTGTTTCGATGCGCTTGCCGAATTTTTTCAGCTTCGCGGCGGTGTCGTCGGTGCTCGCATCGTTCACGACGATTACCTGCGTTTTGCGCGGATACTCCATCGCGAGTACGGAATTAATGGCGCGTTCGATTGTCTTGCCTGCGTTATACGCCGAAACGATTACCGTTACGGCTGGTTTCGCGCTCGTAGTCTCTTCCGCCTTCCGCTCCCAGAACTTGAGCAGATAGACGATTGCGACGTAGATGAAGAAGAAGTTCGCCGCGAGAAAGATGACGAGGTAGGGCACGACTGCGAATATTACGCCGAGCACGGCGCACGCGACGAGCAGCGCGAGCAGTAGCCAAAGGAAGGGATGCCCCTCCTGCTGCCGCACTTCCCGAAAAGAAGGCATGGGACAGATAGGGCGTCGGCTATTTTAAGGATTTTACCCGCGCAAAAACGCCAGCTTTTAAAAGCGCCCCGCGTTATGCCTTAGTCGGACGCTTCGCGTTTGGATTGAGGAGGGCTGATGGGATGCGCAAGAAGAACTCCGAAGACGCTTTTGAGCAGATGGTGAGCATGAAGACCGTCCTGCTCGGCGGAATCGCCATAGTCGCGCTTTTCGCCGCGGTGCTTTTCATGACGTCGCAGCCGAAGCCGGCCGTGACCGCGCCGACCGCCCTCTCCATATCGATAAGCAACGGCGCGCCGTACACGCGCTCCGCCGAGGTGTTCCTCAAGCTCTCCGCAATCGGCGCCAAGGACTGCGCCTACAGCAACGACAACGCCGCGTGGTCTGCGTGGGAGCAGTTTACGGACAACGAACACTGGGTGCTCCAGTCCGCCGAGGGCATGAAGACGGTATATTATAAGTGCCGCTCCGCGTCGGGCGGAATCGCGGGCACGGTATCCGACACCATCCTGTTCGACGCAACGTCCCCGACCGTCGACGTAACCGCGCCTGTTTCCGGCGCAGTTTATCCCGCTCCTGCAGTCACGCTTACGTTTACGCCGAGGGACAACCTCGCGTACTCGCTCGTCTGCACCGCCTACCTAGACGGCGCGGGTTCGAACATCGGGCAGGTGCGCTCGAAGCAGACGCATTCCGCCGACATAGTAGTTTCAACTGGTTCGCACTCGCTTTACGTCAAGTGCAGGGACGACGCCGGCAACGAAGGCGTTTCGGCGACCAAGGAATTCACAGTCGTTCCTGCCCAGGCGCCTCCAACGCCGACGCCGCAGCAAGGATACTCCGCACCGCCCGCCAATCTCTACATAGCGATTAACAATGGCGCGCAGACGACCGACACCACGGCGGTCGTGCTTTCGCTTTCCGCCATAAACGCCACGCAATGCAGGTACAGCAACGACGGACTGTCATGGACCGCGTGGGAGCCGTATCTCCAGAGCCGTGCGTGGGTGCTCGCTTCGGGAAACGGCGTGAAGAGCGTGCACTACCAGTGCCAGAACGACGCGGGCGTTTCCCCGACGGTGTATGACACGATAAAGCTCGACGTTCCGCTCGTCGGCACTCCGCCGCAGAGCCTCTCGGTTTCGATAAACAACGGCGCGCGGTACGTCATGGGCAGGAACGTAGGGCTGACGCTCTCCGCAATCGGCGCGTCCGAATGCAGGTACAACAACGACGGGAACGCGTACGTCGACTGGGAACCGTACTATACGTACCGCAGCTGGACGCTCCTGTCGGGCGACGGCGTGAAAACCGTCTACTACCAGTGCAGGAATTCAAACGGCTGGTCGTCGCCGGCGTGGAGCACGATATTCATGGACACCGTCGCGCCGTTCAGCGTCACCGAACTCACCGGTTCGGTCGAAAGCAATGCCGAGCGCACGCGCGTCATTCTCGTGTGGTATGGCGTGACCGACCCGCAGCCCGGCAGCAACGTCAACCGCTATAACGTATACCGCTCGGATGCCGCGATGCCATACTCGTTCGAAAAGATAGGCGAAACGACGGACACGAGATTCACGGACGAAAGCCCGTCCGATTCAAGCGGCGGGTCCGTGAGCGGCTTCACTCGCGCCTACACAGTGCACGCCGTCGACAACGCGGGCAACGAGGGCGACGGTAACGTGGTGGTAGTGACCGGCTAGGCGCGCAGCGCCTCAATCGCCGCAGCCATGTCAGCCGACCTGAAGAGATAGGTGCCTGCAACCAGTATGGACGCTCCCGCAGCCACGCACTTCTTCGCGGTTTCCGCGTTTATCCCGCCGTCCACCTCGACGTAAGCGGAAGGGCGGAGCGTCCGCAACAGCCTGATTTTCGGGAGCATTTCGGGCATGAACGCCTGCCCGCCCTTTCCCGGCTCAACTGCCATCACCACAAAAAGGTCGCACTCGCGCAGCAGCTGTCTCGGGATTTTGCCGACGGGAGTCGCTGGTTTTATTGAGACGCCCGCCTTCTTTCCGAGGGCATGAATCTTCCTGACCAACGCGGCGGGGTTTTCAGCCGCCTCCAAATGAAATGAAATAATGTCCGCACCCGCTTCGGCATATCCGTCAACCAGCTTTTCCGGTTTTTCAACCATCAGATGAACGTCCAAAAAAAGTTTCGACGCCTTGCGGATGCACGCTACGACTGCCGGCGAGAAGTCGGTTTTATTCGGCACGAACCTGCCGTCCATCACGTCGATGTGCAGCCAGTCCGCGCCCGCCTTCCCGCAGCGCTTCGCTTCGTCCTCGATGCGCGAGAAGTCCGCGGAAAGCAAGGAGGGCGCAACAATCATTTACCGATTCGCCTCTGTTTGCTGCACGCCGCGTCGCGTGCAGCCAGCAAGGAACGCGTTTGTCTCCTCGTACTTCGTCTTGTCGATTTTGCCCGCGTCCAGCAGGATTTTCAGCATCGCCCTGAGCTTCATCACCGCGTGCAGTCCGACGCCTTTCTCCGCGAGTTGCCTCTTTCCGCCCTGCTCGCGGTCAATCAGCACGACGACGTCTTTTACGAGCAAGCCCGCTTCCGTAAGCGGCGCGATTGCCTCGAACTTGCTTCCGCCGGTGGTTATGAGGTCGTCGACGACTACGGCAGTCTCGCCGGACTTGTACTCGCCCTCGACCGCCTTTTTCGTGCCGTAATCCTTCGCTTCCTTGCGCGCGTAAACCATCGGTTTGCCCGTTTTCAGCGAAATCGCGGTTCCGATGGGCATTGCCGCGTAAGGAATGGCGGCGAGTCTGTCGAACTGCAGCTTTTTCAGTTTCGACGCCATCGCCCCCGCCACCTTCTTCAGCAGCGCGGGGTGCGATGCGAGCAGCCGCAAGTCTATGTAAATCGGCGACACGATTCCGCTCTTCAGCGTGAACGAGCCGAACTTGACGCATCCCGCGTCGAACAGTTCAATCGCGAGTTCTTTTTTTCCCATAGGTTAAATCACCGCATTGAACGCCCTGCGCAGCCGCCGCGCCTCTTCGGCGGGGTTCTGCGCCTCGATTATGCTTCTTCCCACTATCGCAAAGTTCGTGCCCGCTTTGGCGGCTTTCGCGGCGTCGCCTCCCTGCGCGCCCGTAACGTCGAGCGCGAGAACGAGTCGGGAGTCGCGCGACTGCGCCATCTCGACGAATCTCTTGCGGAACACTGCCTGAAACACGAAATCCCCGCAACCCTAACGCCGCTCGGATTTAAAACTAGTAGCTTCTCGCGAAATACGCCGTTTCCTTCGCGGGCTTCCCGCAGAACACGCAGTTGCCCTTCGGCTTCTCGTCGAAAGGAATGGCGCGGAGCGTCGCGCCCGTCTCCTCCTTGATGGCTTCCTCGCATCTCGCGTCGCCGCACCAACCTGCTTTCACGAAGCCCTTCTCAACCAGTTGCTTGAACTCCGCGTAATCCTTCGCCTCGAACATGCGCGACTGCGCTTCCGCACGCGCCCGCAAAAGCAAGTCCTTCTGCATCGCATCGAGCTGCGTCGCGATGTAATCGGCGGCTTTCGCGTCGTCGAGAAACTCTTTTTCGCCCTTGTCGCGCCTGACAATCGTCATGCCCTGCTTTGCCAGGTCCTTGAGCCCGATTTCAACTCGGATTGGAACGCCCTTCATCTCCCATTCGTTGAATTTCCATCCGGGCGAGCGCTCGTCGCGCTCGTCGAAGTGAGTAGTAATGCCCTTTGCATCCAATGCGGCGATGAGCTTCTCCGCCGAGCGCAGCGCCATCTTCTTGTCCTCTTCCGTCTTGAAGATTGGAACGATTACCACCTGCAGCGGAGCAACCAGCGGCGGCAACACCAAGCCGCGGTCGTCGCCGTGCACCATCGCAAGCGCGCCTATAAGCCGAGTGGAAACGCCCCACGACGTCTGCCACGCCAAATCCTCCTTGCCGTCGGCGGTTTTGAAGCGTATTCCGAAAATCTTCGCGAAATTCTGTCCGAGCAGGTGCGACGTCCCGCACTGCAGCGCCTTTCCGTCCGGCATAATCGCCTCTATAGTAGTCGTCATGTCCGCGCCAGGGAACTTCTCCGCGTCGCTTTTTTTGCCCTTTATCACCGGCACGCAGAGCAGTTGCTCGCAGAGGTCCGCGTACCAGTCGAGCGCGCGCCTTACCTCCGCTTCCGCCTCCTCCTTCGAAGCGTGCGCGGTGTGCCCTTCCTGCCACAGGAATTCGCGCGTGCGCAGGAAGGGCTTCAGCGCCTTCGTGTCCCAGCGGATTATGTTGCACCACTGGTTCACCTTCAGCGGCAAGTCGCGGTGCGAGGAAATCCACTTCGCGAACATCGTATACATGATGGTTTCGCTCGTGGGACGCAACGCGAGCCTCTCGCCGAGCGCCTCGTCGCCGCCGTGCGTAACCCACGCCACTTCGGGCACGAAACCCGCGAAATGCTCCGCCTCCTGCTTGAGCAGCGACTCGGGTATGAACATCGGGAAATAGGCGTTGCGCACGCCGTCCTTCCGCATCCGCGCGTTAAGGAACGATTGAATCTTCTCCCAGATTGCGTACCCGCGCTCGCGTATGACCATGCAGCCCTGCACGGGCGTATAGTCCATGAGCTGCGACGACTGCACGAGCTCCAGATACCATTCGGAGAAATCGGCTGCCTTCTTGTGCTCAAGAGCCATGAAGCGTTTTCCGCGCTGCGCTTATTAATCCTAACGCAGAATGGTTTGCGGGGAGTGATGGTTATGGGACTGAGCAAGAAGGACATGGACAGGCGCAAGCATACGCTCAAGGCGAAGCTCGAGGAGCTGCAGAAGAAGGTGGACATGGACCCGCTGAAGCGCGACAGGCGGCTGCACGAGGAGTACGAGGAAGTGAGGAAGAAGCTCGCGGAACTCGAATAATCAGCGCATTTCCTCGATTGTGCCGCCGCGCCTCGGCGGCGCGCTCGGTTTTTCGTCGGGATGGCCGATCGGAACCACTACGACGGGGGTAATGCCCTCCGCTACGCCTACTGCCTTAGCTACTGCTTCGCGATTGATGCCGCTCGCCCATACTGCTCCCAAACCCATCGAATGCGCCGCGAGCAACATATTTTCCGTCGCAGCCGAGACGTCCATGATTGCCATATCGTGCCCGTGCTCGGCGCCGAAACGTGCGGAAAGCCGCGCCGCATCCGTGCAACCCACGACGACAAGCGGCATCTTCGGCGGGAACTGTCTTCCAGTCGCTGCGCAAACAGCAGCCTTCCTTTTTTCGTCGACAACGAAGTAGAACCTCCTGCTCTCCATGTTGCACGCGGAGGGCGCCCATTTCACGGCGTCCTTGAGCGCCGCCACCTGCTCCGCCGTCAGCGGCTTGTCCTTCCACGCGCGCACGCTCCTGCGCCCGCAAATCGCCTCGAAAACGTCCATCCGCATCACCTTTTTATTCAGCTTCAGTAATGCTTCCATGAAGAAAATCCTTTTGCTTCTGCTGGTTGCCGTCGCGATGTTCGGTTGCCTTGAAGAGGATGCGGGAACGGAGGGCATCGCCGCTCCGACTGCCGCGCCTACGAACGCCCCGCCCTCTGGCGTCTTCGACATGCAGTGCTACACGGACGTGCCGCTGAATCCCGCGTTCGTCACGTTCATGCAGTCGAAGGGCATTTCCTCGACGTTCTGCATGGTGCGCAACGGCAACGAGGAAGGGAATTACCTGATATCCGCCGAGATTCCCGACTGGAGCGACAAGATTTCAAAGACGGTGTTCATGGCGGCGGGCGCGCAGGAGAAAATAGACCTGCCGCTGACGTTCAAGGACAAGTTCTTCTCCAATCGCGAGTTCCAGAACGTGCAGATTCAGTATTTCGTCGAGAAGGACGGCAAAACCATCTATTCGGCAACTCAAAAGGGCAACGTCACATCCGCAACGCAGCTGATATTCGGGATGCAAACGGAGAACGACTCGATTTTCGCGCCGTTCCTTGCCGCAATGTGGGTGACGCCGAACGACCCGTGCATCGAGCGCGTCATCTCCGCGGCGAAGGAACTCATGCCGGGCAGGGCGTTCTCCGACTACCAGGGCTACGCGGGCAAGAGCGACGAGGAGAAGGCGTACATGACGATGCAGCAGGCGAAGGCGGTTTACGACACGCTTCAGGGCCATGGGATGTCGTACGTGAACAGCGTCACCACGTTCGGCGACCCAACGAAGTTTTCGCAGAACGTGAGGCTTCCTTATGAGTCGCTCGAAACGAAGAACGCGAACTGCATCGACGGCACCGTCCTGTACGCGGCGATATTCGAGAAAATCGGGCTGGAGCCCGTCATAATCATCATTCCGGGGCATGCTTTCGTCGCGGTTCGCAATGACAGGAACTCGTCCAGCGTGACGTTCATCGAGACAACTGCGACTGGAACGAAGTCCTTCGAGGAAGCGGCGATGTCCGCCGAGGAAACGTACAACAGCCAGCGGCAAGGAGTCGAGACGGGGGACAACCAGAGCATGGTTGTTGCAATCGACATCGTTGCCGCGCGCTCGCTCGGCGTCGCGCCGTTCCCGAACACGAACGATGCGTGCGACGTGAACATCACGGCTCCCGCGCCGCAGCAGAACCCGTACTATCCGACCGTGCCAGTCACCCCGCAAATCACGTGCAACGACGGCACGCCGAATTTCCAGTGCTCGAAAACGCAGCAGCCGCTCGCGTGCATAGGCGGCGTGCTGTTTCCCGACTGCTTTGATTGCGGCTGCCCTGGCGGGTACGCGTGCTTCTACGACGGGAACTGCTATGCGGCGCAGTGAGGATAAAGGATTAATAGCGTGCGCCGCGTAATTTGTGCGGAATGATGACCGGCAAATAATATCCGAGGCGCAAGCCCGTGAAGATTGACGGACGGACTGACCACTATTCATTAGCCCGTGTCTGTTGCGCCGAGAGTAATCGCTCTTATGCCGCCGGCATATTCCAAGCTTATGGTTGTGTAGGCAGCGTTGGACATCTCTTTGATTTGAACGCTCTGGCCATCCACCTGAGCCGTGAAGTTTCCTCTGACAAGGGTCGTCGGAATCGTTATGGTTGCAGATCCGGTCGTCCCAATGGAGCCGGCGACCGTGAAGGTGACGGCTCTTGTGTCCCGGTCAAATGCGAGCCCCGAGACGGACGAATTGGAACTTACGGAAATAGAATAACACTTGCCATCCGACGAAATCGAATAATCATAGGGCGGCCTCTGTTCCTTCAAGAAGAGCTCCCTGGAATTGGCACTTAGGATGTTGCGAGCAGAGTTGTAGTCCAAGTAAGAAAGGAGAGATTTCCAGTGTCCGATGGAGTTAGGCGGGGCACCATCGGATGTGTTGCTCTCATAGTTGAGCCATCTTTCCAGGCCATTTTGGCCTCCTCCTGCATCTGAAGCGAGTAAGATGCGGGCGTTCCATGTTTCAAAGAACTGCTTCCACTCCTCGCTCAATTTACCGTTAGGCATGAGATGATCCCAATTAGAGCCAGGCTTTTGCATGCCCTGAATCCCGGCAGTATCAAAATACAAATGGGGATATCGCAGGAGGTAGTCGTTGAGCGCGGTGCTGTTGAGCGGCATGTTGTTGAATCCGAGATGAGACCAGATGGGAATCGCGTCTTTGTTGTGACTCAACATTCTTTCGAAGGCTGCGTTCGCAACAGGGTCGTCAGGTACGAAATGAAACGAGATAGGGACGTGATATCTAGCGGACAGGTCCACCAGCTGAAGCCAGACTGGAGTGTCTGCCGGAACATAGATGTTGGGGGGCGGAACGGGCACACCGGGGCCGCTGTAGTACCTCAGGTTAGCTTCGCCTATGCCGTAATATTTTCCCGTCTTCAACTGCTCCTCGGCAGATGTGACGAATGCTTGGCCTTGCGTGAGCCAGGTAGATGGTTGCGGCGAGTCGGGAGTATCTACGAATGTTATAAATCTGCCGGGGTATTGGGATATGGAGCTGAGCGAACTTGATGCATCTGTATATAGGAGCGACACGCTCACACCCGCCTTATCCATCTCTGAAATCATCTGAGATGCGCTGACTGTGGCGGGGGTGTGAACATGGGAATCGAAAATATCCGTATCCCCCGTGTCAGTAGATTGGCTGATGCATGAATTGTCGGGCGTGGAGGGGTGGGGCGGTTGTTGCGGTACCGTCGGCGAGGGGCTGGGCTGCTTGCTTGCAGCCAGCGTCGGGGAGGGCGCACGCTGGCGGCAAAGGACGGAACCGGAGTCGGGGACGCAACTGGCGCAGGCTGCTGCACGCAACCCGCGATGAACAATGCAACGAGAACTAAAAGAATAAGGGGTAACGCGGTGCGCTTCATGAAGCATGTTCGCTTGCCCCGCTTAAAAGTATGCGGGTAGGCTATGTTTTACACCTCATTTCATCGGAATTGGGGGGTGTTCCGAGCGTCAGGTCGGGTGTTGCGTACCAAGCGGACGGACTGACACTACTTTAGGGCGCCTGCCGACGCTCGTTCGTCGCGCCCTTACTGCTTTTTGCCGGTAATGCTTTTAGTAACGATATTCGGATTTCCAGGCGACCCGCC